>JAQWCZ010000012.1 GCA_028705705.1 Paludibacter sp. | reverse complement strand
TTAATCGAAAAAGGGTTGGAACAAAACTTCCAGCTCAGGATGGTACGTAACGAACAAAAAATTACGGATAATAATGCCACTCCGGGAAATGCGGGCTACCTGCCGACTGTTGATCTAAATACGACGTTGGGAGGTACTGAAGGAAATACCGGTCAGTTTCCGCAGGATGAAAACTCAACGGTGATTCGTCAGTCGGGTGTTTCCAATCAAAATTTCTCTGCGGGAGTGAACCTCAACTGGACTATTTTCGATGGGTTTAATATTCAGGCAAAATATTCGGGATTGAAAGAACTGCAACAAATCGGCGAACTGAAAACACGCATGAACATTGAAGCTTTTGTTTCGAATCTCACGGCTGAATATTATAATTTCATTCAACAATGTATCCGGTTGGAAAATCTGCAATCAGCCGTAAAGCTATCAAAAGAACGCTTGCGCATTGTTGAAGCCCGCTATACCATCGGGAATCTTTCGCGTTTGGATTTACAGCAAGCCAGGGTTGACTTCAATACTGACAGTTCAAAACTGATTCGTCAGCACGAGGTCTTGTTCGCGAGTAAGGTCAGAATTAATCAGCTTGTCGGAGAGGAGTCCGTCGATCAGGAAATTAAAATTCCCGATCAGGAAATCAAATTCAACTCCCTGCTGAGCAAGGAAACGCTTTGGAGTAACGTCTTGGAAAAGAACATTTATCTTTTAACTGCCGCCCGTGAAAAGAATCTGAAAGTCCTGGACTTGCAGGCTGCAAGAAGCACCAATTATCCTTATTTACGACTGAATGCCGGATACGGTTACGATTCAAACATCTATGAATATGGCGCGTATAAAAAACAAAATAACCTTGGTTTTAATTATGGAGTAACGCTGGGATTCAACTTGTTCGACGGATTCAACCGTTCACGTAAACAGCGAAACGCACAAATTGAAATCAACAACCAGGAACTTGTCATAGCAGAACTCAAACTCTCGTTAAAAAGTGATTTTTCTAATTTTTGGATGGCTTACCTGAACAACATGGAGCTAACTAACCTTGAACAGGAAAACGTATCGCACGCCCGTGAAAATTACGAAATTGCTATCGAACGGTACAAACTGGGAGATTTATCAGGAATCGAACTCAGGGAAGCGCAGAACAGCCTGCTCGAAGCCGAAGAAAGATTGGTACAGGCGCAATACCTCACCAAACTTTGCGAAATATCGCTATTAGAAATCAGCGGGGGGATTATGGAATATGTTTTATAGGAAATCAGAAAAATAAATCTCTCCCTCTTGCAATTCTCAACAATTGCAGTTAGTTTTGTAGTCCATTCAAAAACCAACTCCTATGAGACAAGATCCGAGTTCGCAAAAGATGCTTTTCCCCGAAGAATCGCTGCTCCGGGAAATTGTTCGACAACCCCGGCTGTCGATAGGAATACCGCGTGAAAATGCACATGCTGAAACACGATTGGGACTTACTCCTGAAGGGGTTGCCATCGTGGTGGAAGAAGGACACAAAGTCATGGTGCAACGTGGTGCAGGTTTACCCATGTATTATACTGATTTGCAGTACAGCGAGGCCGGAGCAGTCATTGTTGAAAATGAAGCGGAAGTCTTTGGCGCCGACATCGTCCTGAAAATAGCACCTCCCACCATTGATGAGTTGGCTTTGATGAAAAACGGGAAATCCATCTTTTCCATGCTTCAGTTGTCTAATTTAACGGCTGAAAGCATCAAAATGATGATGTCGAAGAAACTGAATGCTGTTGCTTATGAGTTGATTAAAGATGAACAAAAGGCGTTCCCTGTCGTTAATACGATAGCTGAGATTGAAGGTAATACTGCCATCGCGGTAGCATCCGAACTGATGAGTAATGCTTCCGGTGGAAAAGGCATTTTGCTGGGTGGCATTGCCGGAGTCTCACCAACTGAAGTATTGATTCTGGGAGCCGGTTTAGCAGGTTCGGTTGCTGCACGTTCTGCGTTGGCATTAGGCGCTCAGGTGAAAATTTTCGACCATGATGTCAATAAACTCAGAAAAATTCAACATTATCTGGGTCAACAGGTTTTTACTTCTGTTATTCATCCGGCGGTTTTATTTAAAGCACTTACAACAGCCGATGCTGTAATCGGAAATTTGAGATACATAAACGGTTCTGAAAGATTCATGGTAGCCGAAGAATTGGTGAAAACCATGAAACCAGGGGCAATTATTATTGATTTAAGCGTGGACCAGGGAGGATGTTTTGAAACTTCCACCTGCCGTACAATTGAAAAACCGGTTTTCGAAAAATATGGTATTATCCATTATTGTGTGCCAAACATTTCTGCCCGTGTGGGTCGTACAAGTTCCATGGCATTGAGCAATATTTTTGCTCCCATGCTTGTGAAAGTTGGAAACTCCGGTAGCGTCAGACGTGCCATTGCTGAAAGTACTGGATTCAGAAATGGCGCTTATATTTACGGCGGCGTGTTGGTCAACCGCCTGATTGCTTCCTATTTCGGATTAAATGCCAACGATATTGGGTTGTTTTTAACAGGGTATTAATTTTTTTAATCTGCTGATTTTTTATGTCCGCACATTCAACAAATTTTAGTGTGACTGAAGAGGAATTAATCCAACAGGAGTTTGATGCGTTGTTGAATGATTACCTGAACTCATCCCACCGCAAGAAAGTGGAGCTGATTACCAAGGCTTTTAATTTTGCCAGGTCAGCACATAAAGGTATCCGGCGGCGTTCCGGAGAGCCCTATATCATGCACCCCTTAGCAGTTGCGCGTATTGTTTCGAGCGAAATTGGAATGGGCTCCACTTCCATCTGTTCTGCTTTGTTGCATGATGTGGTAGAAGATACGGATTACACCGTTGAAGATATTGCCAACCTTTTCGGACCTAAAATAGCACAAATTGTAGAAGGTCTCACCAAAATTTCCGGAGGTGTGTTTGCGGAACATGCTTCAGCTCAGGCTGAAAATTTCCGTAAGCTGGTGCTGACTATGTCGGAAGATATCCGGGTTATCCTGATTAAAATTGCCGACCGGCTGCATAACATGCGTACCCTCGGTTCGATGCCTCCCGCTAAACAATTGAAGATTACAGGCGAAACACAGTATATTTATGCTCCACTGGCACATCGCCTCGGACTATTCCGCATCAAAAATGAGCTGGAGAACCTGAGTTTTAAGTACGAACATCCTGAAACTTATGCACAGATAGAAAAACAGCTCGCCAGTGATGAAGTTGCCCGTAATATTTTTTACGAAGAGTTTACGGAGCCCATCACCGAAAAACTAACTGAACTCGGCTGGAACTTCCGTTACAAGGCCCGCATCAAAACGGTGTATTCCATCTGGAAAAAAATGACTACCCACAACATCTCATTCGAGGATGTGTACGATATCATGGCGCTGCGAATCGTTTTTACTCCCAAAGAAGGATCAACGGAAAAAGATCAGTGTTGGATGATTTATTCGGCCATCACCGGCTTATACAAACCGCATCCCGAACGCATCCGTGACTGGGTGAGCAATCCAAAGGCAAATGGTTACGAAGCGCTGCATGTGACCGTAATGGCGAAAGGAGGCAGATGGGTCGAGATCCAAATCCGGAGCGAGCGCATGAATGACATCGCGGAAAAAGGGTTGGCGGCACACTGGAAATACAAAACAGGAGAAAATGATGAGTCGGAGCTCGACAAATGGATGAAAACCATCAAGGAGTTGCTCGAGAACCCGGAACCCAACGCCATCGATTTTATTGATACCTTTAAACTGAATCTTTTTGCCTCCGAGATTTTTGTGTTTACGCCGAAAGGTGATATCAAAACCATTCCTCAGGGATCTACTGCACTTGATTTTGCGTTTGCTCTGCACTCCGATTTGGGAGAACATTGTATTGGCGCCAAAGTGAATCATAAATTAGTTCCGCTGAGTCATGCCTTGCAAAGTGGCGACCAGGTGGAAATCCTGACCTCCCGCAAACAAGTCCCGCAACCCGAGTGGATTGATTATGTGACCACCGCCAAAGCTAAAGCCAAATTGAGAACAATTTTCAGAAGAGATGAAAAAGCTGAAATAGCAGAAGGACAGAAAAAAATCGAAGAAGCGCTTGCTGCAATCAACTTACCTCCTGAAAATGATAACTACGTTAAAATTCTGAATCATTATAAATATAGATCTCGCAATGCCTTATATCAGCAGGCAGGAAAGGGAAATTTAAATCTGGATGAAATTCAGAAGGTAATATTTAAGCCTAAATCGCAGAATGTATTTACAAAATACATTAAGATCCCTTTTGTAAATACCGGAGATAAACAAAAAGAAATTGTTCCGGAATTGGTTCCCTCTGCACGGGTTAACCGTAAAAAAACATTCACTTTAACAGAAGAAGATGCAGGAAAAACCTACAAATTTGCAAGCTGTTGTAAACCCATCCCAGGCGATGACGTGCTTGGTTATGTCGATGAAAATGAGATTGTAATGGTACACAAACGTCAGTGTCCTGCTGCAGCTAAATTGAAGTCAAATTACGGAAACAACATTATCTCTGCAAAATGGGCGGTACACAAAGGTTTGAATTTTCACGAGGTACTTGAAATTAAAGGTATTGATAAAAAAGGCGTATTGATTGAAATTTTACATGTTATTTCAGAGCAATACGGAGTTAATATCAGTAAGATTAATATTGAAACACAAGCCGGAATTTTTGTGGGTATGTTTCATATCAATGTTCACGATAAACAGGAGATCGAGAATCTGTGTAAAAATATTAATAAGATTAAAGAAGTTAATTCTACTAAAAGGATTCAAATATAGTGTTTTATAAAGTTAAGTATATTGATAAATTGATCATAATAAACAAAAAAGATTACATGCTTTTTTCATTCTTAGATTTTCCTAACTCACAAATATTATGTACATTTGCACGCAATATTTTTTCATAGTAATATCGACTGTTGCTGTCGTCATCCGAAACTAATAAAATTAATTCCTATGTCATTTATTGCCGATAGAGTTCTGATTGAAGGGTTGACCTTCGATGATGTGCTGTTAATTCCTGCCTATTCAAATGTATTGCCACGAAACGTAGATTTATCAACCCGGTTTTCCCGCAATATAGAACTGAAGATTCCAGTTGTTTCT
This sequence comes from Paludibacter sp., assembly GCA_028705705.1. Classification (GTDB taxonomy): domain Bacteria; phylum Bacteroidota; class Bacteroidia; order Bacteroidales; family Paludibacteraceae; genus Paludibacter. The sequence goes on along the minus strand of JAQWCZ010000012.1, from coordinate 10,643 downwards.
GCTGCTATGGATACTGTTACCGAAGCCAAAATGGCTATCGCGATTGCGCGTGAAGGAGGTATCGGGGTTATCCACAAAAACATGACTATCGAAGAACAGGCCAAACAGGTGAAAGCGGTTAAACGTGCCGAGAACGGGATGATTTCCAATCCGGTTACTATCCACAAAGATGCAACCGTAGGCGATGCACTCAGTCTGATGGCTGAATATAAAATCGGAGGGATACCGGTTGTTGATGGAGATGGAATTCTGGTTGGTATCGTGACCAACCGTGACCTGCGTTTTCAGCGTAACCTGGCAACTAAGATCGACCAGATCATGACAAAGCATAACCTGATAACCACCTCGCGATCAACGGATTTGGAAGCTGCTGCAGATATTCTCCAGCAATATAAAATCGAAAAACTACCTGTTGTCGATAAAGATAACCGACTCATTGGATTACTTACCTATAAGGATATCACCAAAGCGAAAGATAAACCCATGGCATCGAAAGATGAATTCGGTCGTTTGCGTGTTGCTGCCGGTGTAGGAGTTACGATGGATGTGTTTGATCGAATTGATGCGCTGGTGGAGGCAGATGTGGATGCTGTTGTTATTGATACGGCTCATGGTCATTCAGAAGGAGTATTGAAAACACTCAGAGATGCAAAAAAACGTTATAAAACGATAGATATCATTGTGGGTAATATTGCCACTGCTGATGCTGCAAAAGCTTTAGTTGATGCTGGTGCCGATGCTGTTAAAGTGGGAATCGGTCCGGGTTCAATTTGTACTACCCGTGTTATTGCCGGTGTAGGAGTACCACAACTTTCTGCAATATATGAAGTTTCGAAAGCATTAAAAGGGAAAGGCGTTCCTGTTATTGCTGATGGAGGTATCCGTTATTCAGGTGATATTGTGAAAGCATTGGCTGCCGGATCCGATACCATCATGGCAGGTTCCCTCCTAGCCGGAGTTGAGGAATCTCCTGGAGAAACCATTATTTTTAATGGAAGAAAATTTAAATCATATCGAGGAATGGGATCCCTGGAAGCGATGGAAAAAGGATCAAAAGACCGTTATTTCCAGGATGTGGAAGAAGATATAAAAAAGCTGGTTCCTGAAGGGATTGCTGCACGTGTACCTTTCAAAGGCTCGCTTTATGAGGTGGTTTATCAAATGATTGGAGGTTTGAGAGCAGGTATGGGCTATTGTGGTGCACATACCATCAGTGAATTGCATCAAGCCAAATTCACGCGCATCACCAATGCAGGGGTAACTGAAAGTCATCCGCATGATGTGTCAATTACCAGTGAAGCTCCGAATTACAGCAGGGGTGAATAAAAAACCTTAAAAAAAACAATCATTTTACAACATATATAAATTGTTTGCGTTAAAATGCTTACGTTCGCAATCCCAACATGTTAATTAATAAATTTGTTTAAATATTTATGAAGGCACTTATCGTTTCTTTATCAGTTTTATTGGTCTCAGGGTCTTTGATGTCAAAAGGGAAAGATCCGGTTATAATGACTATTAATAGTAAGCCGGTATTAAAATCGGAGTTTGAATATATTTATAATAAGAATAACTCCAACAATGCGCTCGATAAAAAAACACTGGAAGAATATGTGGATTTATTTGTAAACTTCAAATTAAAAGTTGAAGAAGCAAAATCACAGGGCATTGATACAACAAAATCCTTTATCAACGAACTGAGCGGTTATCGTGATCAGTTGATAAAACCGTATCTTACAGATTCAAAAGTAGAGGAAGATGTTTTGAAGCAAGCTTATGAAAGATTAAAAGAGGATGTGGAGGTAAGTCATATCCTCATTCGTGTTGAACAAAATGCAACACCTGAAGACACGCTCAAAGCCTGGAATAAAACTCAGGATGTGTTGAAAAGACTTGAAATGGAAGACTTTGCAGATGTTGCAAAGGAAACATCAGAAGATCAATCAGCACAGGATAATGGAGGATATATAGGTTGGATTACCGGTTTTCGTACCGTATATCCTTTTGAAGAAAAAGCATATAATACCCCGGTCGGAACAATTTCAAAACCGGTACGTACTGCCTTTGGTTATCATATTATCAAAGTGCATAACAGAAGATTCTCTCCAGGAGAAATTTTAGTTTCTCATATCATGAAGTTTACTTCTAAGGGCGATGATGCTGGAAATGCAAAGGCAAAGGCCCAAATTGATTCTTTGTATCAGTTGGTTAAAAATGGAGCAGACTTCGGTCAGATTGCATCTGCCAATTCAGAAGACAGAGGTTCGGCTGCTAAAAAAGGAGAACTTCCCTGGTTTGGTACTGGGCGTATGGTAGCTGAATTTGAACAGGCAGCTTTTGCCCTGAAAAATCAGGGCGATATTTGTGAACCTGTACAATCTGCTTATGGCTGGCATATTATCAAACTGTTGGATACCAAACCAATTCCTTCTTTTGAAAGTAAAAAGGCGGATATCGAACGCCAGGTAAAAAGAGATGAAAGGGCTCAAAAAGGTCAGCAGGCTTTTGTTGAAAAACTTAAAAAGGATTACAAACTGAAGTTGCAAAAAAGAACATATACGGAAGATTTCTATGCTTTGTTGAAAGACAGGACATTGACCGATTCAGCTTTCCTGGCTGATGCAGATGCAGCAAAACTGAATAAAGTAATGTTCTCTTTCGCAAAAAAGAAATATAAACAAGATGATTTCCTGAATTATTTAAAGAAAAACCCGGTCAGTGAAAAAGCATTAGCTAAAGATATTATCGATGAAAAACTTAACAAGTTTATCGAAACTGAATTACTTGCTTATGAAAACAGTCAACTGGAAAATAAATATGAAGATTTCCGCTTGCTGATGCAGGAATATCATGATGGAATTCTGTTGTTTGAAGTCAGCAATAATGAAGTGTGGGAAAAAGCGTCTAAAGATACCGCTGGTCTGGCAGCTTTTTTCAAAAGAAACAGAGAAAAGTATTCATGGGATAAACCTCATTTTAAAGGACGGATAATCCAATGCAAATCGGAAAATGTATTTAAAAAAGCGAATGCAATTGTAGTCGAACAGCCTAAAGATTCAATTGATAAATGCCTTCGTCAACTGAATGACAGTGTAGTCAATATCAAAATTGATAAGGGATTGTATGTCCAGGGTGATAATAAATTTGTTGATCACTTTATCTTTAAATCACTTGACGAGGTGGAAAAAGATGCCAAATATCCATTCGTTTTTGTTCCGGGTGTCATGTTGAATTATACCCCGGAAGATTATACGGATGTGCGCGGACTGGTTACGGCAGATTACCAGGAATATCTTGAAAAGGAATGGATTAACATGTTGCGGGAAAAATATCCCGTGAAGATTAATCAAAAGGTACTGAAGTCGGTTCAGAAAAATTAATTGCTTATTGGCTCTCTCATGCGTATTTTCAGGCATTTGCTGCTGATATTCTTATTCGGGTCTTTGATTGGTTGTGATGTTAAATCACCCGATCAGACCCGTATCCCTTTGTTGGAAGTTGAGGGAAAATTCCTCTATCTCGATCAGGTACAGGGAGTAATACCTCCCAATATTACTGGACCTGATAGTGTGCAGATTGCTGATAGTTACATCCGTAAATGGGTTACTGATGTTTTGTTGTATGAAAATGCCAAACGGAATGTGACTGATAAAGATGAAATAGAGAGATTGCTTGACGATTACCGAAAGTCACTCATCATCCACCAGTACCAACAAAATCTCTTGCAGCAACGTTTACCCGAACAACCTTCTGAAGAAGAGATGCTTGTTTTCTACCGGAATTTCAGCGAGCAATTCATATTGCGAGAAAACCTTTTAAAGGGGATTTTACTCGTTTTACCTGTTGGAGCGCCGAGATTGAATGATGTCAGACGCTGGGTTCAATCCGGGGATAACAAGTCATTAGAGAAAATAGAAAAGTATAGTTTACAACACGGATTGAGTTACGATTACTTTGTTGATCGGTGGGTGCAGTCGAATGAAATTTTGAAGAAAATACCCGTTCAGCAGGAACAACTCAGTAGTTCAATCGGGAATGGAAGTTTTTTTGAGGTTTCTGATAGCCTGAAACACTATATGCTCAATGTGGATTCTGTAAAAAAAAGCGGAGAACTTGAACCGTTTGAAACCGCTAAGGAAAAAATATCAAACATCATTTTAAATCAACTGAAATCGGATTTCATGCTGAATTTTGAAGATGAATTATATCGGGATGCCATCCGGAATGGAACAGTAACTTTTTTTAATAAATAAACAATCAAAAGGGGAAATTCATACAAATGCCCTGGTTTAATTACACCAACATGCGCACTAGATTTTTACTTTTTTCAATGCTGTTTTTATTTTTTTCATTGCTAAATATTCAAGCTCAGCAGAATATTATTGATGAAGTTATCTGGATCGTTGGTGATGAGTCAATCCTGAGATCGGAAGTGGAAGAACAACGAATAAGAGCTCAATATGAAGGGGCGACTATTGATGGGGATCCCTATTGCGTTATTCCGGAACAAATAGCGATTCAAAAATTATATCTGCATCAGGCTCAGTTAGATAGTATCGAGGTAAATGAAGGTACCGTGATGAATCAGGTGGAGATGCGGATGAATTATTTTATTTCTCAGATTGGTTCTAAGGAAAAAATGGAAGAGTATTTCGGAAAAAGTGTGCTCGCTCTTCGTGAAGACATGCGTACCATGGTTAGAGATCAAATGATCATTCAGCAGATGCAACAAAAACTGGTTGAAAATATTAAATCTACTCCGGCTGATGTTCGTCGTTTTTATAATACTTTATCATCCGACAGTATTCCTACTGTACCGGCTCAGGTTGAGTTACAGATTATCAGTTTCCAGCCACCTGTTCCTCAGGATGAAATTGAAGCGGTAAAGGAAAGATTAAGAGAATTTGCTGAAAGGATTAATAATGGTACCACTGACTTCTCTGTGCTGGCCCGTCTGTATTCTGAAGATACCGAGACTGCCAAAAAAGGGGGTGAACTTGGTTTTATGGGTAAAGGTCAGCTTGTGCCCGAATTTGCCAATGTTGCATTTAACCTGACTGATCCAAAGCGGGTGTCACGAGTAGTTGAAACGGAATTTGGATTTCACATCATTCAGTTGATTGAAAAGCGTGGTGATCGAATCAATTGTCGTCATATTTTAATGAAGCCGAAAGTATCACTTGAGGATAAACAAAAGGCAATTCAAAAACTTGACTCAATAACCAACCAGATAAGAGCTGGTAAAATGACTTTCGAACAGGGTGTGATGTATTTCTCTCAGGATAAAAACTCAGCTATGAATGCCGGTCTTATGCTGAACCAAAAAACAGGAACATCCAAATTTGAATACCAGGATTTACCTCAGGAAATTGCCAAAGTCGTGTATGGAATGAATGTTGCTGAGATTTCACAACCATTTTCTTTGATCGACAGGGCTTCTAATAAAGAAGTTGTGGCTGTGGTTAAATTAAAATCTAAAGTTGATACGCACAAAGCAAATCTGATGGATGACTATCAATTGCTTAAAAACTTCTACGAAGAAACAAAAAAAGAACAATTTCTAAAAGAATGGGTTGCAAAAAAGCAAAAAGAAACCTACATCAGTATTGACCCTGCCTGGCAAAATTGTGAATTCAACTATCCGGGTTGGATTAAAAATTAAATATTTTTTTCATGCGATACCGGAACATGAGGTTTATAATTATTGCCGGATGGATATGTTTGTCATGTCTCACATTGCCGGCACAAATTCAACATAAAAAATTACGGGAGGATATCCTGAAAGAAAGTAGCGGATCTAAACAGGAACCTATCAAGGAGAAAAACCAAGCTGGTTCGTCGAAAAAAAGTCCCCGTGTTAAGAAACTCGAACCTCTCGCCCCGGTAGCACCAATCAGAACTCCTTACGATCAAACGACTGCCAAAATTATCTACATGGAGAATGCTGATCTAATCTCATTTGACCAGCTTCTGAAGCCTGATGTGCAAATTTTGAACGGGAATGTTAGGTTTCGACACGATGATGCTGTAATGACTTGTGACAGCGCCTACTTCTATCGGAACTCAAACTCAATGGATGCTTTTAGTAATGTTAAGATTGTCCAGGGAGATACACTTTTCGTTTATGGTGATAAGTTGTATTATGATGGTAACACTAAACTGGCACGTCTGAGAGGCAGAGTCTGGATGATTAACAGAAATACAACGTTGACAACCGATAGTTTAAATTACGACAGAAATACACAACTGGCATATTATTTTACCGGAGGAAAAATTGTTGACCCGGAAAATACACTCACCTCTGTGTGGGGACAGTATTCAACCAGAACCGAAGATGCTTTATTTAGTGATAGTGTAAAACTGGTGAATGAGAATTTTGTAATGGATGCAGATACGCTGACTTACAATACCAAATCACATATAGCTAATTTAGTTGGAGAAACTCACATTGTCTATCAGGATGAAACCGATATATTTACTAATAAAGGTTGGTATAATACACAATCGGAGCGTTCGATGCTTTTGAATCGTTCCTTTCTGTTCAACAAAGAAGGTAAATCGTTAACTGGTGATACTATTTTTTATGATAAAGCCGTTAAATATGGAGAAGTATTCGGAAATGCCATTTTGAAAGATACCGTTCAGAAATCTACTCTTTTCGGAAATTATGTATATTATAATGAAGAAAAAGAGTTGGGAATTGCTACCGATTCTGCTTTGCTGGTTGACTGGTCTAACGAAGATTATATGTATATTCATGCGGATACACTTAAAACTTTCAAGGACTCCATATACAATGAAGCATTAGCCTGGAGAAATGTCCGCTTTTTCAGGGAAGACATACAAGGACTTGCCGATTCGCTCATTTACTCTTCGAGGGATTCCATCATGCATCTGATCAATGAACCGATAGTTTGGCAGGAGAAGCAACAATATTCAAGTGAAAAGATAAGTATATTAACAAAAAACAAAAAGGTTTATCAGGTTCAGTTGGAGCAAGCAGCTATGGTAACTGAAAAAGTAGATTCATCGTATTTCAATCAAATATCAGGGAAAGATATTATCGCTCATATCGATAGTAACCAGATTCGCCGTGTAGATGTCAATGGTAATGCCGAAACAATCTATTTCATCCGGGAAGAGGCGGATAGTATCCTCATTGGTGCTAACCGAACTGAAAGCAGTTTCGTGGTAATTCACTTCAAAGATAAAAAAATTGATAGAATAGTTTTAACTCCTTCTTCCAGTGGAGAATTTCATCCGATGATTAAACTTACGGATGAATTTATTTATCTGACTAATTTTTTCTGGTTGGAAGAACATCGTCCGCTAACAAAAGATGACGTTTTTTTACGTTTCCCCGAAGGAGAAAGACAAAAGCTTTCGATCAAGAAAAAGAAAGATGCAAACACACCATCCATCCCGGAATCTTTGGGTAACGAAATTACTCCACCTGCATCTTTATGACTCATTGTTGTGATTTCCTGCTGCGAATTTACTAAAACGACTTTCTTTTTTATTGATAATAAGAGTAGAAGGTATGTTGTCGAGTTTATTGCTGTCGCCCTCTGTAATCCTGATCCAGCTTTGATAACTGATCAACATGAAACTGTATTTCTGAAAACTACCGGTACCGTTTTTCGATTTACTTAATTTCACCGCATCCGGATAATGTTTGATAAACTCCTTGTATTGTTCTTTAAAAGAATCTTCTGATGACAATAGTTTATTTTCATCATGGAAAGTAACATGTACTTTTGGGTCATTTTTCAACAAACGATGGGCATAGCGAATCAGGAAATCATCCGATTTATCTTCAAGTAACACCAAAACTGTCGAAATGCCACTGAAATTGCGATTCACGAAAATACCCACGCTACATTGACTATGTTCAACAAAATAACGGGTTTTATCCTTTATTAATGAACCGGGATAAAAAATCTCCTGAGTTTTATTGACCCGTTTAATCAGTTTGTTGATCCAACCAATCGTCTTAAAATACGGTTTATATTTTATAAACTCAATCCCTGAAAGAGATATCCCTGCACCAACAAGCAGGAAATCGTAATTATCGTAATTAGTCGTTTTCACAACCCCCAACTCAATATTATCCGTAATTTTGTAGTCGTTTTGAATCGGGATATGTAGTCTGTGTGCTTCGTGATTGATTCCGATGAAACTCTCTCTGGCAAATTCTTCGCTATATAAAGGGTTTGTATTCGAGCCGGGGGTAATGTGCAGGGCAGTTACCGACAGCGTATTCTTTACACCATCCAGTACATGCTTAGCCACCGTGAGCAATGATTTTCCGTTTTCGGGATTACCCAAAGCAATTAGCACCTTGAAAATACCCTGAGCCTGTTGTCTGTGATACTCTTCTTCCTGGTTCTTCTCCGGGAATATCTTATGAATTATTGATAGCATGGGCGTTGTCATAAAGGTCGTAACCAACGCCATCAACACCAGCATAACGAAAATAGGTTTGGGAAGAATGCCCATTTCATACCCGATATTCAACACCACGATTTCCATCAGACCACGTGTGTTCATCAGGATACCCACGGAAAGGCTATCGCGCCAGTTTTCTCCCATCATTTTAGCTGAAAAACCAGCCCCGATAAATTTACCACCAATGGCAAAAACGATCATGGTAGCTGTAACCATCCATAAGTGAGGTGTATTTATTAATCCAATTTCGGTACGTAGTCCGGTATATACAAAGAACAAAGGTAGTAATAAAGTGAGAGCAACATCTTCGATTTTATCCACGATTATTTTTCTGAATTGGGGAAGTTCAGGCATGATTACTCCGGCCAGAAACGCTCCAAAAAGAGCATGTATCCCTATCATCTGGGTAGCAAAGGCTGAAAGGGTCAAGAATAAAAACATAAAAGCAACAACACTTTTATTCAACACTTCACTGTTACTGTATATATTCCCGATTTTTTTCATGAACGGCCGTACAGCATACAACATGAACAGTATATAAACAATAGAGAGCCCGATCGTGTACAGCGAACTGATAAAACTTCCGGTTTTGGCGATTGCAATAACAGCAGCCAGCATACACCAAGCTGTTACATCGTTAAATGCCGCCGAGATAATGGAGATTTGTCCAATGTGCGTTTTGGTCATGCCCTTCTCCTGTACGATCCTTGCAAGCACCGGGAAAGCGGTAATACTCATCGAGATACCTATAAAAAGAGCAAAAGAAAGAAAGTCGGTTTGACCTGCGGCAAATTCTTCGTAAACAAAATAAGCAAATAACATCCCCAGAAAGAATGGGAAAATAATACTTGCATTACTGATTACGTAGGTGGTGCCCATCTTGTTTTTGAGCAAACTCAGATTCAGTTCCATGCCGATGACGAACATAAACAGCACCAGTCCTACCTGACTGAGAATGTACAAATTACCCAAGGATTCGGGTGCAAACAGAAAATTAAATGTTTCAGGATAGAAATGTCCTAATAAAGAAGGACCCAGGATGATACCTGCGAGGATTTCGCCGATCACGGTAGGCTGCCCAATTTTGATAAAGAACCATCCGGCAATTCTGGAAACAAACAGGATGGCAATGATTTGCATTAAAAGCAGGGCAAGCGGTTCGCCGAGATTGTGGAAAATCGAGTGTTTGAAAGAATCAAAGTTATCGGTAACCACCGAACTGACAGCAGAAACATCAGGTGGAACATACGCGTTGAATTTCTCCGCATTTTTAAAAAGCAAATACGTCAGGATGATAAAAGAACTTATCATTACAAAATAAAACATCCAGGTCTTGACGTGTTTGTTATGCATTAAATTCCAGATTAAATCATTTATCAGAATAAATGAGCTATTCAATTACCGACTTTATCTCATCAAGCGTAACCAATTTATTCACAATAGCATATATCGTTAAGCCCGCTGTACTGTGTATCTCCAGTTTCCGGGTTATGTTCCGGCGGTGCGAGATAACGGTATGCGTTGACAAAAAAAGTTTATTGGCAATTTCTTTGTTGGTAAGTCCTTTTACCACGCTGGCTAAAATTTCCTTTTCCCGCTCTGTGAGGTTATCTGTTTTTTCCGTTGCTGACAACTCTTCCTTCTTTTCGCTCAATTTTTTTTCCAGTGTTTCCGTTACAGGAACAAAGAAATGATCTTCTACCCGGTTGTGTTTCTCCAGGTCCTTTTCACAGGCTGAAAGATCGAACAGCACCTCATTCAACAAATAATTGGGTTGTTGTGCCGGAAAATATTTGATGAGAATATTCTTCAGATCAGCCAATTTAGAGTCAATATTTTCATGATTTTGCTCGAATATAGCAATGGTATAACGAGGGTCTTTCTTTCCCTCCAACAGATTCAGCACATAAGGAAACACCGTTTCATTTTCATGATCCATGTGCTTCTGAACCTCCGTTACATAATCATCGTAGAACTTCATGATCATCTTCCGGTAAGGTTGTTCCTGCACACACTCATCAATGGCTTCAATCAGTTTCTTACGAATGAGTGGTAATTTAAAATCCAGAAAGAAATCGTGTGCCTTCCTGAGATAAACGATGACGGTATCAATTGAAACCTCATCGTGATTGATGTTTTCTTTCTTATAACCATCTGATATAAAGTTCACCACCGCTAGGAAAGTCTTCTCATCC
>JAQWCZ010000247.1 GCA_028705705.1 Paludibacter sp. | reverse complement strand
GGTTTCGACGATTTAGTCATGGAACTTGCTTGTGGACTCCATAATTTGAGAGTTTCGCTGAATTACAGCGATATATAATATTAATCGAAATAATGTCTAATGAAGATGATATTGTATTTGGTGGACTTTATTGGGAGAAAGCTTTTATATTTAAAGACCTTAAAACTCAAACATTGAATTATTTGAAAACAATTGATTTGAACGACATCGATTGCAAAGATAAAAGAGTGATCGTGTCAACAGTATTCGGGAGAAATGGAAAACTAAAAAACACGAAAATTGTAAAATCTGGAGGTCCGGTTTGTGACTCAATCGCTTTTTATTATGTGGATGGATTTAAAGACTGGCTACCTGGTTTAATGAGGAGTAGATTTGTCGACATATCTTACATTTTTCCATTTTATTTCGACAATGAGTTTAAATCAAGGCTAACAAATATGGCTGATTATTTTACTGCTTCAGCAAATGAATATTCTTTGAGAGAAACGTATTTTAATTTTATCAATTCAGACAGTTCTCATAAAATCATAAACGACTTTACATTTTTCAACAATTACTTAGCTGATCAATTGAGTAATGACAGCACTTATGTTTACAATTGGGAATATGACAGACCAGCTAATAAAAACTGCATAAAGATAGTCTTGAATAATGATATCAAAGACAGCATAAGTTTTATCATTTATTATCCTGATAAACCCAGCGTACTTTATTATATACCAGCGAAAGAAAGAGGTATCATATACTGGGACAATTGGGAAATTAAACCTAACTTTTCTCCTGCTAAGAAAAATGGTATTTTATATCTGGAAAAGGACATAAGAACTACATTAATAGGCTTTATTGAAGGAAAAGAGGAACCAAAATTAGCAATTTACAAGGATATAATTTTTAGCAGGAATACAGTTATAAATCTTGACCTTAAAGTTTATAAGAAAAAATCTATTGATGCATTTTTTGAAAAATCAAATATAAAGTGAGATTAGAAGATGTCGAACTTAAAAAAACTAATGAAAATCATTCCCCACAACACCGACATTGCCGAAGTAACCTCAGAAACTCCTGTCATCAATAAAATTGAAGACGGCGTAGATTTATTAGGAAACCTCTATTATCAGGGATTTGATAAAATTATCCTACATGAAGAAAACATCACGCCGGATTTTTTTGTTCTTAGTACCGGAATCGCCGGTGAAATATTGCAGAAGTTTTCCAGCTACCGTGTACGATTAGCGATAGTGGGTGATTTTTCAAAATACACCAGCAAAAGCCTGCGGGATTTTATCTACGAAAGCAACAAAGGGAAACACATCTGCTTTGTGGCAAACATTGAGGATGCAATTGAAATGCTTTCAAAAAAATGATGAAAAATAAACCTGAAATAAAAAAACAATATCCGATGGAAAGAACTGTGATTTTTTTCGAAACACAAGACCAATTTAGAGTCTGGCTTGAGCAACACCACGAAAAAGAGACAGAACTGATTGTTGGGTATTATAAAGTAGGAACCGGTAAACCTTCGATGACCTGGTCGGAATCGGTTGATCAGGCACTTTGCTTTGGCTGGATTGACGGAGTTCGGAGATCCATCGACGAGGAAAGCTATTGCATACGCTTTACCCCCAGAAGAAGTAAAAGCATCTGGAGTGCCGTCAACATCAGGAAAGTGGAAGAACTCACAAAAGCAGGGCTGATGAAACCTGTCGGACTAAAAATCTTTAATGAATGGAAAGATAAAAAATCAGCAAATTATTCCTATGAAAATGAGATTCTAACACTTGATCCGGATTATGAGAAACAATTTAATGACGATAAGGCGGCATGGGAATTTTTCACAAAACAAGCCCCATCCTATAGAAAGGCAATAATAAACTGGATTATGAGTGCTAAGCAGGAAAAAACCAGGCAACAAAGATTGGATAAAGCAATTAAAGCAAGTAGCATGAATCAAAAAATTTATTAAACACGCTATTATGAACGAGATCGATCAATATATTTTGCAATTCCCTGAAGAAACCCGTGATATCCTGAACAAAATCAGGGCATTAATCAAAGAGCATGCTCCTGATGCAATCGAATCTATTGCTTATGGGATGCCGGCTTATAAACTCAATAAAAAACCGCTGGTGTATTTCGCGGCTTATAAAACCTACATTGGATTCTACGCGACCCCTTCGGGACATGAAGCATTCAATGAGGAGCTTTCAAAATATAAGCAAGGCAAGGGATCTGTACAGTTCCCGCTTAGTCAGCCGATACCTTATGATTTGATTGTGCGTATGGTGAAGTTCAGGGTGCAGGAGACAGGCGACTCAAACCGATGAAGTTAAGTTCTGAAAATCAAGTTATAAATCAAGTTGGGATATGTGAGGCTGTGCAGACCATGTCACTAAAGTTGCTCGTGGGAATCAAGTTGGAAATCAAATTGAAAAAGAAAAAATCATTAAAAAAATTATATGACAGGACCAGACAAAAACGAAAAATATCCTTTCCCTATAAAGGACTACAAGAAACTTTGCTTTCTGAAGAATATCATCACCAATCCAAACATCATCGTAGGTGGTTATACGTATTATGATGATTTTGAGGATGCGCTCAATTTTGAGAAGAACGTGAAATATCACTTTGACTTCATAGGCGACAAGTTGATCATCGGTAAATTTTGTATGATTGCTTCGGGTGTGAAATTCATAATGAACGGTGCAAACCATAAAATGGATGGCATCACAACCTATCCTTTTAGCATTTTTGGAAATGGATGGGAAAAAGTGACGCCTTCTATGGATGAATTACCCTATAAAGGTGATACGGTAATCGGAAATGATGTATGGATTGGCTCCAACGCCACCATCATGCCGGGCGTACATATTGGTGACGGTGCCATCATCGCCACCAATTCAACCGTCACAAAGGACGTAGAACCGTACACAATCGTTGGAGGAAATCCGGCCAAAATCATAAGGAAACGTTTTTCTGATGATAAAATCAAAGAATTGCTGGAAATGCAGTGGTGGAAATGGAATATTAAAAAAATCACGAAAAACTTGGAACTATTAACAGGGAAAATCGTATCATAGAAATTTTGTAAACAAGGTCTCAACAAAACAACCGACAGCTCAATTTTCATCTTTACTTAACATCCTTTACAATCAAACTTAATTTCCAACTTGATTCCCACGAGCAACTTCAGTGACATGGTCTGCACAGCCTCACATATCCCAACTTGATTTATAACTTAATTTTCAGAACTTAACTTCATTGCTTCCAGCAACAATCAACAATCAAACTGCATCTAAGACTGTAAATCACAAACAATTCAAATCATGAAAAACACGGTAAAAATTGCAGTTTTAATTTTAGTCGTAATCTTTGGTTCATGTAGTTATGACAAAGACGATGTACGTTCTGGTGAATACTTAAGCGAATCAGCATCAACTGGTAAATCAGAATCAGATGGTGGTAACAACCAGGGACAGTCAGGCCTGGTTACAGCAGGTGAGTGGAATGACCTGGATAATTGGTCATTTTGGAACAACATATTGAACGAACAGGAATTTTCCGGGATGCCGGCTTATTGGAGTTTTTTTACCAATAACAGAATATCAATTATGGTTAATAATCAGGGTGCTCCTTTTGTAAATGCAAAAGTTGAATTATTGAGAAATGAAACCGTAATCTGGTCTACCCGAACCGACAATTTTGGTAAAGCTGAATGTTGGACAGGAATGTTTCAAAAAGAAAATTCAGTTGATTTGAGTTCATTCAAACTGAAAATTAAC
>JAQWCZ010000246.1 GCA_028705705.1 Paludibacter sp. | reverse complement strand
CAATGACTTTACCTGGAAAGATTTTCAGGCCAGAAACAACAGCGAGTTAGTTGCTATTTACGGTAACTTTATCGACAGAGCCCTGGTACTAACTCATAAATATTTCGAAGGAAAAGTGCCTGCGTTGGGTGAACTTACCGGTTACGATAAGCAAACACTGGATGAATTCGTACATGTAAAAGCAGATGTGGAAAAGTTGTTGGACAACTTCCGTTTCCGGGATGCCCAAAAAGAAGCGATGAATCTGGCCCGAATCGGAAATAAATACTTAGCTGATACTGAGCCCTGGAAAGTTGCCAAAACGGATATGGATCGCGTGGCGACCATCATGCATTTGAGTTTGCAGATTGCAGCTAATTTAGCCATTGCTTTTGAGCCATTCCTCCCATTTTCATCAGCAAAATTGCGTTGCATGCTGAATCTGAATTCTTTCGATTGGAAAGAATTGGGTCGCACCGATTTGTTGAAAGCCGGAGATCAATTAGGTGCACCTGAATTGCTCTTCGACAAAATCGAAGATGTTTCCATCGAAGCACAGGTACAAAAACTGCTCGACACAAAAAAAGCCAACGAAACTGCTTCCTGGAAAGCAAATCCGGTAAAACCCAACGTCAGTTTTGAAGACTTTCAGAAAATGGATATCCGGGTTGGAACTGTGCTTGATTGTCAGAAAGTCCCCAAAGCGGACAAATTACTGCAATTCCGCATCGCCGATGGCCTTGAAGAGCGTACCATCCTCTCTGGTATCGCTGCATATTATCCCAATCCCGAAGAACTTATCGGGACACAGGTGTGCTTTATAGCCAATTTTGAATCACGGAAATTAAGAGGTGTTTTCAGTGAAGGCATGATATTATCTGCTGAAGATTCAGACGGAAAACTTGTATTGATTCAACCGAAAGTTAAAGTAACAAATGGAATAGAAGTTAAGTAATTTTCTGAGGCTCTTCAAAGAAAAAACCAACTTCATCTCGACCAAAATTGTTTAAAAAAACTTTTAAAATCTAATATATGAACCTACTTGAACAATTAAAAACCTTCACCAAGGTCGTAGCCGATACCGGCGATTTTGAATCAATGATTGCTTATCAACCGGTTGATGCAACCACAAATCCTTCACTTATTTATGCTGCCTCTCAAGATCCAAAGTATCAATTACTTACCGAAGATGCTATTCGATATGCTAAACGTATCTCCGGTGATAAAAAGATACAATTAGCAAAAGCACTGGATAAACTGGCCGTAAATTTTGGATTGAAAATCCTGGATATTGTCCCAGGCAGGGTATCCACTGAAGTTGACGCACGGTTGTCATTCGACAAGGAAGCAACGATAGCAAAAGCCCGTGAATTAATATCACTGTATGAAAGCAACGGAATCTCGCGTGAACGGATTCTGATTAAAATTGCCTCCACTTGGGAAGGTATTCAAGCCGCTGAAATCCTCGAAAAAGAAGGCATTCATTGTAACCTGACACTTTTGTTTTCCATGGCACAGGCTGTTCAATGTGCATTATCCAACGTAACACTCATCTCTCCTTTTGTTGGTAGAATTCTCGACTGGTACAAAAAAGATCGGGGTGTAAGCGAAATCCCTGCTACAGAAGACCCCGGGGTTTTGTCAGTTACTGATATATACAATTACTACAAAAAATTCGGATACAAAACCATTGTCATGGGGGCCAGTTTCCGTAATACAGGTGAAATTATTGAACTTGCCGGCTGCGATGCACTTACGATTTCTCCCAACCTGCTGGAATCATTAGAAAGTACGGAAGGACTTTTGAAGAAAAAGCTTGATCCGATTAAAGCTCAACAAATGGACATCAAACCCATTCTGATGAATGAAAAAACGTTTCGCTGGATGCTGAATGAAGATGCGATGGCAACTGAAAAGCTTGCTGAAGGAATTCGTAAATTTACGATTGATCTGATTAAGCTGGAAAAACATATTTCATTGTTGCTGTAGCAAAGATTTATTGCCATATCACTATAGCATCACCATTATCCTAATATTTATTAAATATTTCGCCTTAAATATATCGCGTGCGATATAAATACATATCTTTGTATCGCAAACGACATAAATTAAAAACAACTATATTATGACACAAAATTTTTATGATTTCAAGGCGGTTTCGTTACAAGGTAAAGAAATAAGCATGGAGAGTTACAAAGGAAAAGTAATCCTGGTGGTGAACACAGCCAGTAAATGTGGACTTACACCTCAGTTTGAAGGACTGGAAAAGCTTTACAAGCAGTATAAGGACAAGGGACTTGTAATTCTGGGATTCCCCTGCAACCAGTTTGCCAATCAGGAGCCGGGCAGCGAAAAAGACATTGCTGAAGGATGTTTGATAAATTATGGCGTTACCTTCCCGATGTTCTCGAAAGTGGATGTAAATGGGAACAATGCGCATCCAATTTATAAGTACCTGAAGTCGCAACTAAAAGGAGGACTTTTTGGAAGTAATATCAAATGGAATTTCGCCAAGTTCCTGATTGACAAAAACGGCAAACCCTACAAACGTTATTCACCCACGACAGCACCGGAGAAGTTAAGCAATGACATCGAAAAACTACTGGCTTAAAAAATCCTTAATATCGGGACTGAAATTCACTTTTTAGTCCCGATTTTGTTATTTTTGTAAAAATTCATGTTATGGCATACGAGCAACTAAAACTTGAAAATCAGCTTTGTTTCCCGTTTTACGCGACTTCCAGGCTCATCATACGAGCTTATCAGGAGGATTTGGATGCGCTTGGCATTACTTATCCACAATATCTGGTAATGATGGTTTTATGGGAGGATCAGGAAATAACGGTAAATCAAATAGCTGAAAAGCTGATTCTCAATACAAATACGATTACACCACTCCTGAAAAGGATGGAAACGATGGGTTTAATTACCCGTACCCCTTCAAAAACAGATCAACGCAAAGTAATGATTGGACTGACAGAAGAAGGAAGATACTTGCGTGAAAAAGCGGCAGAAATACCTTCGCGCTTACTTCAACGCCTGAAAATCGTACCGACGGAACAAGGTTCGAAGGATTTCCTCAACATGAAAAATCAATTAAATGCTTTGATAGATTTATTGAAGCAGAATACCTGAAAAAAGTTAGTTTATGGCAGATTTAAATTATGGTGTGATAGGTAATTGCAGAACAGCTGCGTTGATTTCAAGAGAAGGCAGCATTGATTGGTGCTGTTTCCCTGACTTTGATTCCCCTTCTGTATTTGCCAAATTGTTGGATCAAAAAAAGGGTGGACATTTTGGTTTTATAGTTGATGAAACATACGGGATTTCACAACGCTATATGCCTCACACTAATATCCTGATTACTTCCTTTGAATCTCCGGATGCGGCTTTTGAAGTATATGATTTTATGCCCCGCTACAAAACCGGGGATATAAAAGGATATTATCTTCCTGCGGAGATTTACCGGTTAATTCGTCACAGAAATGGTAAGCCTTGTTTTTATATCGATTTTAAACCCGCCGCCAATTATGCAAGAGATCTGACTACTTTTGAGTTTAAAAAGAAATACCTGAAAGTTTGTTCAGTTGAAAACGAGAAGGATAGTTTTTATTTGTATTCAGGTTTTGACAAGGATCAAATATTGGGTAGGAAAGAAGTTGAAATTACGCAAAATGAATTTTTTCTGCTTTCTTACAATCAAAAGTTGATTAAAATTGATTACGATAGGGTTGATCTGGAATACCAACGAACGAAACTGTATTGGCGCGACTGGGCGAATCGCTCAAGAAAATTCAATAACTACCACAGTCTAATCGAACGTAGTATGT
>JAQWCZ010000245.1 GCA_028705705.1 Paludibacter sp. | reverse complement strand
AATTGCAAAACGCTGTTTCGCTGCTGATTGTGGGTATCATGTTTGGCACCATTGCCAGCTCTATCGTGAGCATTCTGCAAAACTTTTCTAATCCTGATGCCATCAAATTATACGTCTTGTGGACTTTCGGCAGTCTGAGTGCCGTCAGCCGGGAAAACCTGCAAATGCTCATACCAATCATCAGCATAGGATTATTACTGGCTTTTTTCTTACACAAAAAATCCGACGGACTGCTCCTGGGCGAAAACTACGCGAAAGGATTGGGCATCAACATCCGGTCAACACGCATCCTGATGGTACTGGCAACAGGAATTTTAGCCGGAAGCATCACGGCCTTTACCGGTCCGATTGCCTTTGTGGGCGTGGCCGTCCCGCACATTGCCAGGGGCATATTCAAAACATCGGTACATAAGATTTTAATCCCGGCTTCTGTATTAATCGGAGCTTCTTTGATTCTGATTTGTGACATCATCACCCAGATTCCGACTTATACACTGCCCATCAACACGGTCAGCGCTTTATTCGGTGCACCGGTAATTATCTGGATAATTTTACGCAGAAGATGACAGTATCCGGGATAATTATATAAATTTGCAACGTCATGACAACCAAACAGCGATATGAGGAAATAATCCATTGGTTTCAGGAAAATATGCCTGTTGCCGAAACAGAACTGCATTACAACGATCCGTTTCAATTACTGATCGCGGTTATTTTATCGGCACAATGCACAGACAAGCGGGTTAATATGACCACCCCTAAATTATTTGCCGACTTCCCTACTCCTGAAAGCCTGGCAGTTGCAAGTTCTGATTTAATTCTGAGCTACATCAAATCGATTTCTTATCCGAACAACAAAGCAAAGCACCTGGTCGGCATGGCGCAAAAACTCCTGACTGATTTTAATGGAGTTGTACCTGAGGATATTGATGACCTGCAAAAATTGCCGGGTGTAGGGCGTAAAACCGCCAATGTAATTGCTTCAGTGGTATTTAACAAACCGGCTATGGCTGTGGATACGCATGTATTCCGGATTTCGGAACGATTGGGACTTACGACCAATTCGAAGAATCCGCTGCAAACAGAGAAAACACTGGTGAAATACATCCCGGAAGCATTGATTCCCAAAGCACATCACTGGTTAATCCTGCATGGCCGTTATGTTTGCCAGGCCCGAAAACCTAAATGCGAAATTTGCGGACTAAAACCGTGGTGCAGGTGGTACCAGAATAATGGTTAGTGTATAGTAATGACGCAACGTTTGCGTTAACTAATTTTCTATATTAACATTTAAAAATTTAACACTATGTCAGAAGAACAAAACAACAATTGTTGCAAACCGAAGTATTCGAATCAGAATGCCAGTTCAGGAGCTGTTTATGGTTTAGGTTTAATTGGGGCTGCGGTTTATTTTATCTCGCAAGCTACTTCATTCTGGATCGGGGTACTGGGTTTTTTGAAAGCCATCGTTTGGCCAGCATTTTTGGTTTACGAAGCTTTAAAAGCTTTAGGAGCCTGATTTTAGGGATAGATAATTAAAAAGACTGTCTTGAAATGTAAGAATTTCTGGACAGTCTTTTTTGACAGCGTCATTAATGCAAATTTAATTCAATCATTTTTTGAATTAGGGTCTACTGAATAATTATTAAAGTTCATGGTTTTTAAATACATCCATGGTATTACTTAGAAGAAGGTGTGTTTTTTAAACCCACAAATAATCTCTTTCCATGACCAACTCGTTATAATCATTGGCACTGCGGGCTTCCGTAATGTAGCGGTTGCGGTAATACTTTCTCGATACGCGTAATTTTGTTTTTGACACACTGTTGCGCAGGGCTTTGCAGGGTATCGTGACAATCTTTAACTTATTTCCTTTTAGCGTGGTTCTGTCGGATGGCACGGTTCCGGTAACATAAGGACGAATGTGAACCAACCCCGTATCAATATGATAACCTTGTGATGCAAGGTCAATCACTTTTTCGTTAAAGGTTCGAATCAATATTACAAGTATGGCGGGATCCACAAAAGGAACTTTGGGTTTCAGCAGTTCAACAATCTTTTCAAGGTCATATTTACCTTTCGACTCGGGCATAACCAGTGATTTGTCCTGTACGGTTTTGAGGGTCGTATCAATGATGTGAACGTTGACAATCTTTTCAGTTGGAGAATACATAGTAAACAAATGATAAACAGGATGGAACCTGAAAGCAAAAATGCTTGTTATACATTAACTGGCTGCGAAAGTAAAATCAATATTTAACATGGCAAAATTTAAACCACGCAATACGTATAAATAAACAAAGCAAAAACACAAAATCTTACAAGCTCTTGTTAATTTCATCAATATAACCCAGCAATTCTTCTCTCCCCTGCCCTTTTTCGGAGGAAGTTATGAAAATAGGTGGCAGTTCTTCCCAGGTTTCGAAAAGTTTGTCGCGGTATGCTTTCAGGTTCTCACTGAGTTTAGATTTAGATAATTTATCAATTTTGGTGAAGACAATAGAGAAGGGAATACTGTTTTCGCCCAGCCACTCCATGAACTCAATGTCAATTTGTTGGGGTTCAATTCGACAGTCAATCAATACGAATAAACAGGTCAGTTCGTCGCGATATAAGATATAACTTTCGATGATGTTTTTCAGTTTACCGCGCATGGACTTACCTGCCGTGGCATAGCCATAACCGGGTAAATCGACCAGATACCAATTATCATTGATGATAAAATGATTGATAAGTAATGTTTTACCCGGTTTGGAGGAAGTCATGGCTAATCCTCTCCTGTTGGTCAGCATATTGATCAAAGACGATTTTCCCACGTTCGAACGACCGATAAAAGCATATTCGGGTAATCCTTTATCGGGACATTTTTTTACATCGGTATTACTGATGACGAATTCGGCTGATTTTATTTCCATATCCTGAAGTTATTAATAATCCTGTAAATGTTAAACCTCCATTCAGCAACAAAAGTTCATACCCGAAGGCATATCCGAAAGTCTGGGTGGTGAACAGATTCAATCCGTAACAAAACAAAGGTGAAAATACAGCAATGTACGGCACTGCTTTTTCCATTGGTTTTAATTTCGTAAATAATCCAAACGCATACATGCCCAATAAAGGTCCGTAGGTGTAAGAAACGATGATATAAATAGCATCAATCACACTGGTATTATTTAGTTTCTCAAAAATAAGTATGATAAACATAAACAGCACTGTAATGCCGGCATGTACACTCATTCTGATGCGTTTTGCATTCCACTTTTTATCTTTTGCATCCTTTTCATCCCTGATGCCGAGTATATCGACCGTGAAAGATGTAGTCAGGGCAGTGAGCGCCGAATCGGCACTGGAAAAGGCTGCGGCTATGATGCCCAGTACAAAAAGCAACAACACGGTTTTTCCAAAATAATTTACGGCGAAGAATGGCAGTATTTCATCACCCTTGGCCGACAACTGAATCCCGTTTTCCATCGCAAACAGGTAAATCAGAAAACCCAAAATCAGAAAAAGCAAATTAAAAGGAATAAAAGCAAACCCATACCAATGCATATTCTTTTGTGCTTCGGGCAATGACTTACAGGACAGGTTTTTTTGCATCATATCCTGATCCAGTCCGGTCATCACCACAGCAATAAAAATTCCGCTGAAAAATTGCTTGATGAAGTGCTGGCGGCTTACCCAGTCATCGAACACAAAAATCCTTGAAATTTCCTGTTGGATCAGGCTATTGGTTAAACTTCTCACATCAATTCCCGTTAGTCGCATCATTTCAACAATCATAATAACCAATGCCACCAACATCACGATGGTTTGAAG
>JAQWCZ010000244.1 GCA_028705705.1 Paludibacter sp. | reverse complement strand
ATAATGACTTCTCACTTGAGTTCTGGTTCCGTGGACAGGCAGGTCAAAAAAATGCAACACTTTATTCTTGCGTTGGAGATGAAACAGCAGCCAGCAAAAACCTAATGGTAGCATTTAATCAGGATGGAAATTTATCTCTTTCAACCAATGGTAATTTGTACCCTCTGAATTCATGAGTTGTGCTGGATAATGCCTGGCATCACTTTGCATTAAGTGTTTTGCGCTCCGGAAATACAAATATTTTTATAGATGGTACGCTGAAGTTCCAGACCTCTTCAACGAATATTGGAGGAATGGCTTCCGACTCAGTAGCTTTTGGTGCCCGTCGCTGGTATGCAGTTGATGCAACCAAAGCCACTGTTGATAATAGATTTGTAGGTTCAATAGATGAAATCAGAATTTGGAATAGCGCTTTGACAGGTGATAATATCCGACTGGATATGCGTTCAAAACTTGCCGGAAATGAAACAGGTTTGGTTGCGTACTATCCTTTTGAACAAGTGAATAGCTCGAATGACATTGTCTCATCTGTAAAAGATTTTTCAATTCCGGCTTATTCAGGTATGGAAAATGGTGGATTTGCTTTGGCAAATAATGTTACTTTTACAGATAATACGCCTGCAATAAAGGCGACACGTCCAAGAGTGAAAGTAAATTCTACCATCACTACCTCCGATAATAAAATTATTATAAATATCAATGAAGATGCCAATCGCATTGAAAATTGTGTGCTGGAATTTGAGGTTCAACGCATCATGGATTTGAATGAAAACAGATTGTCTTCCCCGTTAAAGTGGACAGCATTTGTAGATCAGAATCGTCTGAAATGGCAAACGGAAGCGGTAAATCTTAAAAAAGAAGTATTGGCAGCTTTGACATTTGATGCAACAATAACAAATAGCTCCGGTAAATATGAAAATTATGTCATAAGTGGTCTGCCGGGTTGGTTATCAGTGAATAAAACTACAGGAACACTTGATCCGTTGGAGAAAGCGACTTTAACTTTCACGGTGGATGAATCAGCGAATATTGGCGCATACGAGTGTGAGCTTCGCCTCACAGGAAGTAAAAACATCGATGAGGTATTGCCTGTTATGTTGAAAGTTACCGGCCCGCGTCCTGATTGGACAGTGAACCCTTACGATTTTGAATCGTCGATGAATATTACTGGTAAAATTCAAATTGAAGGTGTTTATCAGGAAGATACCGAAGATATTTTGGCTGCATTTATTGGAACAAAATGTGTAGGCATTGTAAGTCCTAAATTTAGTAAAACGCTCAATAGCTATATGTTATACATGGATGTGTACGGAAACGAAGAAGATGATGCAAAAGCACTCACATTTAGTTTATGGGATGCCAGTACAGGACGTATTTATCCGGGAGTTGATGTCGTAGGAGGTGCTTTAACATTCTCTTCGGGTTCAATAATCGGTAGTGTTACATCTGCTAAAATATTTAATGCAATCGATAAAGTGGAACAACAATTAGCGATCAGGAAAGGTTGGAACTGGATCTCAACCAATGTGGTTAATTCATCACCTTCGTTGCTTGATCAAATTGTGTTAGGTTTGGAAACCGGTGGAATCATTATCAAGTCGAAAACTGCATTTACAAATTATTCTGCTGTAAATTCAAGTTGGTCAGGTGCTCTAACTTCCATCAATCAACATTCCATGTATTTGATTCGCTCGGGTCAACCAAAATCAGTTAAAGTTATTGGTTCTACGGCCAAACCGGTTGACTATCCGATAACAATTAATTCAGGTTGGAACTGGATAGGGTATGTACCTCAGTTTGTAACGCCGGTTAAGGAAGCTTTAAGTTCAATTAATGCTGTTGAAGGTGATCAAATAAAAGGTCAAATTGGTTTTGCAACCTATTCTGGCGGTAGTTGGAATGGTAGCTTGCAATATCTTGTTCCCGGACAAGGATATATGTTTAATTCGGCTACTGAATCGACAAGAACGCTGACTTATCCGTCGCAATACATTTCAAAATTAAACGTAAAACGAAAATTGACTAATGATCAGGTGATGTACTGGACTTATAACGAATATGAGTTTCCACAAAACATGACTGTTACAGCAATCGTAAAAATTGACGATTTGGAAATAGCTGATAAGAATTTGCAGGTTGCAGCATTTATCGACAATAGATGCCGGGGTACCATCAATCTTATTTTAGATCCAATCACAAACAGGTATTATGCATATGTTACTATTTTAGGAGATGGTGTAACTGATTTAAATAAAGAAATAACGTTCAAGTGTTACGATCCTGCAACCGGAAAAGAATTGGTTGCTGATAATACACTTAGATATATTTCGGATAGTAATTATGGTGAAGCAACTAATCCGCATGTTCTTGAATTTTACACAAATTATACCGATAAGATGGAATTGACCAATAAGAATCGGGTAATCTATCCAAATCCGGTAATAAACACTTTAAATTTCAATTACAATCCAGAGGAAATCGACATGTTGGAAATTGTAGATTGTACCGGTCGTACACAGATACTTAGAAGCGCTATCAACACAAACTCAATCGAAGTGGGCAACCTTGCACCGGGTATTTATACGCTACGTGTAACTGGCAAAACTAAAACTGACACCCATAGGTTTGTTAAGAAGTAATTTTTAGTCACTATAAAACATAACCCCATAAGTTTCTTAACGAACTTATGGGGTCTTTGTTTGAGTGCTAAATTTGATGTATAGCTTGATTTGTTGGGCACAACCTGAAATGTGGAAAATTCTCGTTATTCTGCATGATTCCTGATGCGATATTGATTGTACAATTCCATTTCGGAGTGATTAATTAGTCGCTCCTTATAAGTATCATATATTATTGATAAACAGCAAAATAAATTGATAAAAGCTTGCATATATTTGCGGTATTTCGTATATTTGTAGAGTAAAACCCTGCAGAAAAATTAATTTTATGATAAGCAAATTACCCGAAAAAGGTCAGCGAGAATTATTTCGTCCGATGTTGGAAGATTTTATTGATATGAACCAATAATCGGACATCTGAAAACTGACTTTCTAATGGAACTAAATTATCTGTTGGGCGAAAAAGGAATCCAAATTAATGCCTTGATGGCTGCAACCGCATGGAATTTGAAGAAAATGATGGAAAAACTCAAGAATGAACTTTTGCGTTTTATTTTTCGGGGACTATCCAAAATATTTAAAACAGCTTAATGTCCACCACCTTTCAACATCACCACGACGCCTCTCCAGATGACATACAGGTCGGTCAAAAGTAATTTCCAGGATGAATAATGGAGACAACGATAAACATATTCATATTCATAAACAGGTTTTCCAAACTCGGGAGTTCCTTTCCGTACGTGCCCGTAACCGAGTAAGCCACCGCGTATCAGTTTGCGGGTTACATTGCCTTGTGCAAGGTCGCGTTCGTAGTGGTGTATGGCAAGTGGGCGTGGACCAACGATCGACATATCGCCTTTTAATACCATGTAGAATTGTGGAATTTCATCCAAATAGAATTTTTTCACAAAAGCTCCTAAGTGTGTTCTGGCTTCAGGCATCCATTCATTCTGATAGGCGTGCCAGTCACCTTTAGCCTGAAGCTCTTTATCAATATAAGATGTTTTGATCAGGCGAACTTTCCATTTCTTGATAATTTTGCCCTGACTAACCGCATTATAGTAGAAAAATAGTGGTCCCTTGTTTTCCGGAATTAAGATACCTTCGATAAAATTAAAGATCAGCAGGATAATAATGGCCGGTGAAAACAAAATCAGCAGGATGAACGCGACCAGCTTGTCAAATACTAATTTCAGAAAACGGATTTTGATGGGTTGTTTT
>JAQWCZ010000011.1 GCA_028705705.1 Paludibacter sp. | reverse complement strand
ATAATCTGTAGTTCCTCGTCGAAGCGGTTATCAGACATTTACTCTAAAGATGATTAAAAGGTTTTAAATGTTGCAATCGTGTAAAAAAAGAGTTTAAGTGAATTATTTCAGCCACTTATCGAGCCATGCGGCAAAGGTTCTTTGCCACAATATCCCATTCTGCGGTTTCGTGATCCAATGGTTTTCATCGGGAAAAACCAACAACTGTGCCGGTACGCCTCTCAACACCGCGGCATTAAAGGCTGCCATACCCTGTGATGCCAGAATGCGGTAATCTTTTTCTCCATGCGTAACTAAAATCGGAGTATCCCATTCATCCACAAACAAATGAGGTGAATTCGCATAGGTACGTTGAGCCACGGCATTTTCTTTGTCCCAGTACGGACCACCCATATCCCAGTTGGCAAACCACATTTCTTCGGTTTCGAGATATTGCTGTTCCAGGTTGAAAATACCGGCATGGGCGATGAAAGCTTTGAAACGCTTTTCATGATGACCGGCCAACCAATAGACTGAAAAGCCACCGTAGCTGGCACCCACGCAACCGAGACGGGTTTGATCCACATACGGTTCTTTAGCCAAAGAGTCAATTGCTGACAGGTAATCCAGCATATTCTGCCCACCATAATCGCCACTGATTTGCTCCAGCCATTCCTGACCAAAACCAGGTAAACCCCGTCTGTTCGGTGCTACAATGATGTATCCGTTAGCTGCCATGATCTGCAAATTCCAACGGTACGACCAAAACTGGCTCACCGGCGATTGCGGACCTCCCTGACAATACAAGATTGCCGGATATTTCTTGGCCGGATCGAAATGTGGCGGATAAACCACCCAAACGTGCATTTGTTTATTGTCGGTCGTAGTTACCCAACGCTGCTCAACCCTGCCCATCTCTAACTGATCCAATATTTCTTTATTCTCAAATGACAGTTCCTTTTCATTTCCGGTTTCTTTATTAACAGCATAAATCTCATGCGGTTTGCTCATCGAGCATTTGACTCCTATCATTACATCACCGGCAGGATACACGGATTTATAATCGTGCACACCTGATGTCATCTGTTTAATTTCACCACTTTCGATTTCGGCGCAATAAATCTGTGAAACCCCATGCCACACACTCACGAAGTAAATCAACTTGCTATCTTCAGACCAAGCCAGCGACTCCACGTTTTGATCAAAATTCACCGATAAGTCGTTCTTTTCGCCGGTGGCGATATTCATCAGGAACAAGCGGTGTTTATCGGCTTCATAACCATCGCGCTCCTGACTTTCCCATGCCAGCCATTTTCCATCGGGAGAAAACACCGGGTTTAGATCGTAACCTGGCATTCCGTTTGTGACATTCGTTGTTGAGGCACTTTCTATCTCATAGAAATAAATATCAGAGTTGGTAGAAACAGCGTATTCTTTACCGGTTTTCTTGCGGGAAGTATAAGCAATAGTTTTTCCATCGGGACTCCAGGCCAACTGCTCGATTCCACCCATGGGTTTAACCGGACTTTCATAGGGTTCTCCTTCGAGCAAATCTTTTTCCCCGGAAATTTTCTCTCCATCGAAATCAGCCACAAAAGGATGTGGAGCCGAGCTCACCCATTCATCCCAATGCTTGTACATCAAATCATCGGTAATAACACCGGTCGCTTGAGGCAAATCAGGATACCTGTCTGCCACTGTATTTTTCGTCTTTACATCTGCAACAAAAAGTATCTTCTTTTCATTCAAAGCAAACATAAAATCGCTGATTCCTCCTTCCCGATTAGTTATTTGTCGGCGTTTTTTGCCATCTTCTCGCATAATCCAAAGCTGTGAACTGCCACTCTCATTAGATATATAAGCGATATGCTTGCCGTCGTTCATCCATTTGGCTGCACCTTCGCGGGAAGCGGTTCGTGTCAGTTGCTTTTTGTCCGACCCATCCACATGCATGGTAAATATCTCCGTATTGCCCTTGTTTTCAGGGATATTGTAATAGGTAACGGTATATAATAATTTTGATTTGTCGGGAGAAAGATTGACTCCTCCGATGCGACCAAAAGCCCACAATACCTCGGGAGTCAGGATGCCATTTTCAATTTTCGGTTGTTGTTTACCGATTATATCTGTTTTTGGGGAAGGGTCACAGGATGATGCAAGGAGGATTGCCGCCATAATAAAAAGGATTAAAAAACGATTCATAAAACAGGTATTTGAAATTTAAACGCAAATGTAATTAATTTCTGTGAGAAAATTATCGCCGCACCAGACCTGTCAGGTTTTGAAAACCTGACAGGTCTGTTACAAGCGTAAAAACATTATCTTTGCTTCGAAAATAAAATAATAATATGACAGACCACTTTGCACACAAGGCAGCTGACTGGGATCAGCCTTCTAAAACAAAAATGACGGATAAGTTCGTTGAAGAACTGCTACTTAATCTGGATCTTAAATCCGACTGGAAAGCGCTCGAAATCGGGGCAGGCACCGGACTTGTCGGACTCAAATTGCTTCCATGGCTGAAAACAGTGGTTTTCGAAGACACTTCAGCAGCTATGCTGGAAGTCCTCAAATCGAAGTTAAAGGGAGATGAACCGGTAGCATTAGTACAGGGTGAAATTTTCGAATACCAACAACAAGATATCGATCTCGTATTCTCTTGCATGGCATTTCATCACATACCCGATTTAGATAAAGTGCTTTTACACCTGGCATCTATTACAAAAAAGAATGCTTATGTTGTTATTGGTGATCTGATAACAGAAGATGGTTCTTTTCATCGTTTTGAACCGATTCCGCATCAAGGTTTCGATCTGAAAGAACTTTCAGGGGAATTCAAAACTGCCGGATTTGAAGTGAAGAGTTCTTATATCTATGACACCCTTAAAAGAGAAAGAATTGAATGGAAAGTATCTGATTACGAGCAATTTATATTGATTGCACAAAAAAAATAATCCCTGCAAATCAGCAAAAAATGTGATTTACAGGGATTAACCAAAAACAATCATCAATCTGCCAATTTCAAACCTTTTAACTTATTCCATGAACCTCTTGTAAAATCAGGTATCTTCACCGGAGCAGAATTATTCTTAACTGAAACTTCGGTTAGTTCAACCAAACAAGATCAATATCATCACGCTCACAAAGTTTCTTCCAGCTGTTTTCATTTCCTGTGTATTTATCTGCCTTCGGTAGATTTGCTGCTGACAATACCAGTTGCGCCCCATCCAGGTTGTACTGTTCCATATCACAAAACGCCTTGATTTCAACGCCTTCAAGATGGGTAAATCACTTCACCGCATTTACCCCCCTCATTCCGATACCAATGAACCCAACCCAAACCACAGGTATCGGATCACATTTCAGGAGCAATACATCTGTCTGCCCTTTCGGTCGGACTGGTTCCTTGTAAATGATCATTTCACCTGCATAAATGAAATTCCCGTACAACATAACGAATCCGACAATTATGGCAAGTCGTAATGTCATGAACTTTATAATTCTTTTATTCATCTGTTTATGTTTTATTTTTATGGTGAATACAACTTGCTTTATTCAATTGTTTGTTTTAACAACAAATTATATCCAGTCTCCTTATCCCAAACATTTACATTGGCAAATCGAATGGAGTAAGCAGGATTATCACTTAATCTCACGTCAGCATCAGTTATAGAAAGTAGCACATCGTATACTCCTTCCGGCAAAGCAGGCAATTCAATTTCTTCGTTAATTTGTATAGTCTCACCTCCAAACCAGAACCTTGGGTCTTCTTTTGAAATATGACTATAAACAATTTGTCCTTCATCATTCCGAAAATGCAATTTCAGCATATAGGGATTATAGGGCGCTGCAAAACCGATGTTGTCGAAAGTAAATTTAATTTCATAATGATCTTCCTGCTTATATATTTTAGGGTGTTCTGTCGATCTCAATACAAACCTGTATCCTAATCTTCTTTGCACCTCATCATAACATCCTTTTTGTTTCCAGTCGTTGAGTACTAATCTATTGTAATCTTTATTCAGATATGACCAGTGGTATTTTTCCATCTCATTGATGGCTTTCTGACATTCGGCAAAAGACGATGGAGCACATGTCTCTCCTCCCATACATGTATATTTACTATCGGATGCAGTATAGATTCGACTGACTGCTGATGGATATGTCCCCATGTCGTTTGCATCAGCCAGGAAACAGTCGTTATGATGTCCTAAACGAGCTTTTTTAGTTCCATTAAATGCTTCAGCCTTTGTTATTGAATCTGCATACGAAATATTCAACACCTTGGTTTTATGAGCAGGAGTACGCATGCTCACCATCCTTTCATCGGGTAACACATCTAACAGCGCATCGACAATCCTGGATCTTTTTTTATAATCAGGATTGTTTTCATTTCCAAAATGCGTGGAATACCACCACTCTCCCCAAGCACCTACAAATCCGGCCTGAAAAACAGCAACCACATCAATATTGCTTTGTATTACCGGAGCAAGTTGTGCAATATGATTTAATGTAATGTCTTCAGGAGCATCATAGATAGAAGCATGTTCACTCTGGGAATATGCAAAACGTAGAATCGCTTTAAAACCACATTCTCTGATGACTCGCATATTTTCTTCTATTAATGATAACATTTGCTGATTAATCGGCCCATGCATGAACTCTCCAAGGTAGTAGATGGTCAGTACCATCGTGTATCCAAGAAATTCTCGCTGAGTTATGAGTTCGGAAGTTCTTATCGGAGCAATTCCTGAATGATCAAATTGCTTATGAATGTACATCCCTCTTTCCGGATTTGCAAATACAGCGTAATCTTCCTCATATGTTTGTACATTCACTTTGTCTTCAGGTAATATCACCTCATTTTTACAACTAAAGTTAATGAGGATGATAATAAACAAGGACAACATAACCGTTATGTTTATGTATTTCATTCTTTTGAAATTTTTTATATATAATGCCATCAAAAACAGATGCTTTCGGTCGTAAGATAGCAGCGTATATTAGGTAAACAAGCAGATAAATCTAACATAGCTAAATCTTCTTTTACCTATTAATTTTGTAATGATGCAATTCCGGTTTCCAGGTTCAACAAAATTGGCTTTTGTCCGTTTGCTGGAATTAATCCCTGAGTAACCCAATCTTTCTCGAAATAAAACGAAACTCCGGTTGTTTTGGTGCCAAGTCCCATAATTTTAGTTCTATCCAGAGAAAATTCCACCTCAAACGAATCTGTATTTTCCTTAGGTTCACTCCACACATTAAAACCAGACCCATTTGAGGCTAACTCTTCCCATAACCAGTTTGCTTCTCCCGGGTTTCCTGTGTAAAGGAATAATGCACCATCCCTAAATTCAACAGAAGATTGAGCTAAAGTCTCAAAACCTCCATCAGCAAACCAAGGTTTATAACCAGTTGCAATAGAAAGATCATAATCGAAAAAAGTTGATATATAGCCTGTCGGGAACATTTCCTTGTTTGCTCTGAAATAAACATAAACAAATTGTTGATTAGAGCAGACTTTTACTTCATATAAAGCTTTGTATTCGGCATCTTGTCCGGGAGTAAATGATATTATTTCTGACCAGTCATTAAATTTTCCGTCAATTACAACCCTGTCACCCTGATATAATTCTTCAATCTCAACTTCTTTCGTTATCTCATCTGTACCCGCAGCATTTGTCACTTGCAAAGTTACACTAAACTTACCTGCACTTTCATACACATGTTCGGGATCTTTATCCGTTGACTGATTATCATCACCAAAGTTCCAATTATAAGATTCACCATTATCTGATAAGTTTATAAACTGAACCTTATATCCCTCAATTTTGATAGAAAAATCTGCAACCGGACTTTTGTCCTGCTCTTTTTCATCACAAGAAACAAATACAAGCATGTAACTTAATATCATGCTAAAAAAATACAAGTTTAATTTCATACGTTTATCTTTATTCATATTAATAAAAATTATTTTTGTTTATGCCCTTTTAATTTGTAATGACCAATTTTTTGGAAATTTCTTTCTCCCTGGTTCTTATTTTTAAAATATAAGCACCGGCAACCAACTCCTGATTCACAGCATGAACTTGTTTAAAATCAGAAATTAAAGTTCCATTTAATGAATAAACCAATACATCAACAGGATTCATTGCTAAAATCTGGAGTTTATTTGATACGACACCAATTTTAACCTGTTCGTCGTTTTCCGGAATTTCAGCTACTGTAGTTGTTGATTTACTAAGCGTAACCTTTTCAACTTTCAGATTGGTATCCCAGGCTGATGGAGTTGTCAATTTGAGCATGTAATTTCCTGCGTTTATATCTGAAAGATCAATTGTACCATAATTATTTTCTGTCATAGTCGTATTAATTGGATACCAAACTGATTCAAATGTTTTCACGACTTCATTGGTTGCCATGTCAATAAGCGACAACTGAGCCTGTCCACTATCTGTACATTTTGAGGTCATCTTGAAATCATATACATCTGGTGAAACAAGATTAAGATCCCAGCTAGCCCAATGCTTGGGATTGTCACTAGCTGAAGCTCCGGATTGAAAATCAAGATATTCAGAGATGTTTGTGTCATTCATAAATGGGTGATAAAATGCATTTCCTGATGTAAAATTACCAGTATTACCTAATGACACTTTCGTTCTTGGCTTCACCGAATAAGATTTTCTCTGTGAGAAGTTAAAATCAGCCTGTGGTAAATACCCTGATGCATCATAAGTTGAATTGGTACTATAATAATAACCAAATGCGATACTAAAATTTGTGTTAAGTGGCATAACCGTTAAGTCGGAAATTGGCAACTTTTGCTCAAGCGTACGAACATCACCTGATAAAGCTCTGTTTTCAGCGGTAAATGACAGCCAATTCCATGCCCATTCGTTGGCTCCCGGTGTTCCGTTATAGTTAAACACACTTAATCCTTGTATAAAATAATCGTTACCTGAGGAAATATAAAGCCAATCGCTTTTTTGTCCGGTTGACGAATTAAAGTCAACATCAACAAATGATTCCAAACCAGGGCCTGATCCAGCATTGAATATATTGGCCGCATCCAGACTTACCAAATAAAAGACACTTGTGCCATCAGAGGTAATTTTTGCATAAGGATAAACACCTGGTTCACTGAGTATCGGCACTGAGTTCCAGTCCGACATATTACCATCAATCGAAATCTGAGCATAAGTTGAAAACACAACACAGCTCATTAATAGGAATAAAAAGTAATTTTTTTTCATAAAGCATTCATTTTTAAATTCAAGTTCATATTAGTTAATTTGATCTGCGCCTAAATCGATTTTATGATTTGAGATACGTGGTTCATCATCAACATCAGTTGTTCCATATATTTCTGACGTGAGTACGATCCCATTTTGACGTGCAGGAGAATGATGCTGAATGTGTAAATCCGGCGTTTCGATATTTACAAACATGGGGTCATTACCAACGATTGATTTTTCATCCCCCTTACAAGCTGTTTGCCATTCGCTGAAGTTGGTATAAACCACACCATCCCACGTCCATCTGTTCAATAATTGAGAATAATAAAGATTATAATCAATAACATTATTACTACCCCCTTTGGATTGTTTATTAATGAACAATCCTCTATTGGGTCTGGCGTATATTATGTTGTTTTTTATAATATTGTCATTACAATTCTCTGTCAACCTGATCTCTCCTTCTACTTCATTGGAGCATCCTAAGTTTTTATTGTTTGCAAAAAGGGTATTATTCACAACTCCACAATTTTTCGTCCCCCCTGTCGTATAACCAACATAACCTCCTAAATAAATACCGGACAGCGAGTTATTATAAACAAAGTTATTTCTTACAATACAGTTCATGGTCGGAAAACCTTCCGTTTCGCTCACGATACCAATGCCTCTACCACTATCATATACTTTGTTTCTTTCAACAATAATATCTTGTGCACCATCTACGTAAATACCGATTGCACCATTATGCTTTTCATACGCCGGAACAGGACCTGATGTTCCATCAATATTAAAAACCTCGTTGTCACTTATAATACCATTTCGCACATAATTATGTGCCGCAATAGGATTTGCAGCATATCCACCTGCTGCCACTATTCCGATATTTTCTCCGTTATATACTTTATTTTTACTGATCACAAAACCATCTACATATCCGTTTATCGTCAGGTTTTCACTATAACCGGTATTGCAATCATGTATTTCATTTTCCTCAACAAATATGTTTCTTAAAGGAACATTTGTGTTCCCTATGATCTCAATGCCATGTCCGTTTCTTCCCTCTCCCGGTAAAACATTGTGTTCAATATTATAAATTTTGTTTTTCCTGATGGTAATATCTTCAGCACCCCGATCTACCGTAATCCCATTAACAATTACATAGGGTCTTGTACTTATATAATTACAGATTTCAAATCCTTCCAGTGTGATAAATTTGACATTGCGTATGGTTACCAACGCTTCTTTTCCGGCCACAGTAAGTCCGGTTCCATCTATGATAACTTTTTCATCAGGAAAAGCTTTAAGGGTGATATTCAATCCAGATTCTCCCGATTTAGGAAAAACAATTTTTTCGTTGTATTTACCCTCCCGAACAAAAATTGTATAACCCGGCACAGCCTTTTCTAATGCCGCCTTGATGCTTTTTAAGGGACTATCGATACTACCGACGTTACTATCATTTCCATCAGTTGCTACATAATATGCAAGAACATCCGGATTTTGAGGTTCATCATTGTTAGTACATGCAACGCCCATGATGCAGGGTAAGATCATACAACTTAAAATGAAAGAAAAAATATGTATTGTTTTAGTAATGTACATTATGATGTATTTAAACCAGTTCAATCTAACTCCCAATTATTCCCAACCTGGATTTTGTAACAATATATCTTTACCAACTAAATCTATTTCTGATTGTGGTATCGGGAATAGATAATGAATTGCAGGATCGAATCTTCGTTCCATTACCAGTATATAATCTCCTCCAACTGTTTCAGGAATACCATAACAACTACCATTCATTACATTTTCAGCCATTCTCCAACGAATGATATCATCCCGTCGTTGTCCTTCAAAACATAACTCTACCAATCTTTCTCTTCGAACTATATCTCTTAATTCATTTTGGGTACCACCGGTGACAGCAGGATAAAGTGTTGTTTGACTTATATTCACCCCGTAAGCCCTTGCACGCAATAAGTTTATCGCATCAAAAACAGATTGATCAATTTCATTTGCTTCAACCTTAGCTTCGGCATACGTCAACAACACTTCTGCGTATCGAAGCAGAATAACATTACTTTCTTCCGGTCTCAGGTTATTACTTACACTCACATCATCTAAAAATTTACGAACATAATAACCTGATTGTGAAGAGTTTCCGGTTTCACCGGGATAATCAAGTGTTCCATAAACCGGAATTACATTACCACGATAAACTGCACCGGGATAAATAACAGACATATAAAATCTGGGATCTCTGTTTTCATAAGGTTTTGCCGGATTGTATACAGCAGAAGTATAGGTTGGTTTTCCATCTGTACAAAGAAACTCATCGACAAAACTTTTTAATGGGTTTACACCCCCCCAACCTCCGTAAGTTGGGAAATGCATATAAATTTGGGTATAATTAGCCATCTCCTGACCTACATACTGCCAGGCATAAAGAATTTCATCATTATATTTATTGGCACTTTCAAACAAATCTTCATAATGAGGGAATAAAGTATAGGTGTTAAAATCCATGACAGTTTTCGCAGCAACAGCAGCATCTTTCCATTTCCCGGCGTATAAATATACCCTTGCTTTTAATGCGTATGCAGCTCCCCGTGTTATTCTTCCTTTATAACTATCAGAATATGTTAACGGAAGCAGATTGATTACGTCATCATCCAAATCTTCAAGAATAAATTTCAAAACATCCTCGGCTGTATCCCGGGGACGCTTTAATTCTTGCAAAGTCAACGGTTCTTCGATTATTGGCACGCCTCCAAAATTATTCAGAAGATAATGGTAGGCAAATGCTCTCAGAAACTTTACTTCAGCTTTCATTCTCTCCCTTTCATCGTCTTTCATCACAGGTTTATCAATATTTTTCAGAAAAACATTACATGTTCTGATAATACGATAACGAATGCTCCATTGTATGGACATATAATCATCAAAAGGACTGATATTCCCTAAACCAAGGTTATTATAATTACTTCCTTTCCATACATTTACAGCTTCATCACTTCGGGCAGATAATCCCAACAACTGGTCATAAAAAATATTAATATTGTCGTAGTCTGTGTAACGGGAATAAACACCAACTAAAGCATTAAATGCATCCGTCTCATCAGCCCAAAAGGTTTCTTCAGACAACATGTCTTTGGGGTTCAACTGCAGAAAATCATCATTACAAGCTGTAAAGATCAATATCGCGAGGAATAACAACGGGTTATAAATATATTTTTTCATGTTTTTCGATTTTAAATTTTCAAATTATGAAATAAGTTGACTCAGATCTGTTTAAAAAATCAGGTTAACACCTGCACTTATGGTGGTAACCATTGGATATATATTCCCTTCTCCCCAGGGTGTTTCCGGATCAAAGCCTCTGAAATTTGTTAATGTAAGCAAATTGTCGGCATTCAGATAAATACGACATTTTTCAATTTTCAGACTCTTTATTAGATCCTGAGATAAATTATATCCAAACTGTATATTTCTCAGTTTAAGATAACTTGCATCTTCCATAAAAAATGAGTTTATTTGTCCGTGATTGCGACTTGCACTGTTCAGTGTTAACCTGGGATAACTCGCATTGGGATTTTCGGGTGTCCAACGATCCAAATGATATTTTAAAGCGCTTCCTCCATTGAAAAATGCCTGAGCAGCGAGGTTTGTCAAATAACCTTCAACTTCTGTCACACCATGTAGTGTTGCTGAAAAATCAAAATTTTTATATCCGTAAAAGAGTTGAAGTCCCATGGTAACAGAAGGGAAAGTATTACCAAGACTAACCCTGTCTTCCGCTGTAATCATGTTATCTCCATTTTGATTTTTATATCTCAAATCACCTGGTGATGCACCTCCTGTGTAATCTTGTACCGGAGCATTATCAATCTCATCTTGTGATTGAAAAATGCCAATAACTTCAAGCCCATAAATATTATTGATCGGATCACCAACAGATCGACCAGGGCTATCCGCTCCTTTCAGGTCAGTAATTTTATCATTTACTTTTGAAAAACTTAATTTTGCGCCGTATTCATGATTTAATTTCTTTTCATGCCAACCAATTTGGAATTCAAATCCCTTATTTTCAACTGCACCGGCATTAATTGTAGGGGGATAAGCGCCTAACAAAGCAGGCTGGGGCAACGACATTAAAATTGAGTTTGTGTTGCGTATAAACCAATCAAACACAAATGACAATTTATTATCAAACATGTTCATATCAACACCGGCATTTATCATTTCGGTGTTTTCCCATCCGATAGTTTCATTAGACATATAGTAATCTTCCGTAATACCTGAATATAATATATTACCAAATCCATATAGTCTCCCAAGAGAATATCTGTTATGATATGCGTAATTTCCAATTTCCTGATTACCAAGTTGACCCCATGAACCTCTTAATTTAAGATTGGTAATTTCTTTGATTTGAAAAAATTTCTCTTCAGAAATCCTCCATCCGGCAGAAAAAGCCGGGAAAAACTCAAATCTATTTTTTTTAGGGAAACGAGAAGAGCCATCATATCTAAGTGTAAATTCGAGCAAATACCTTCTGTCAAAAACATAATTTACTCTTCCGAAGGCTGAGCGAATACTATTCTCTGTCGTTGTTCCACTATTTGTTGAAGTTGATGCGTCTCCGGCATTTATCTGATCAAGTAGATTATTGCCGGGTAAATCGTATCGAGCCGCACCAATATATGAATTTGAGAATTTTCTTTGTTCATAACCTAATATCGATGAAATCTCATGAAGTCCAATTATTTTATTGTAATTTAAAAAAGCCTGTGCATTTACTGCCTGGTCTTCACCTCTGCTTTCATACAAAAAAGGGCGAAATTTTTTTCCAACTGTACCACCTTTATTATACAAATTCATGTTGTATTGCTGCATCTTTGTATTCATAAAGTTTGAATTTAAAGACAACATCCCTTTAAACGAAAGACCTTCCATCAATTTAATATCAAGCGTACCTATTGAAGTAAAGATGTTATCTGCATATTTATCATATCCCCCTTCAATCGCCTGAGCTACAGAGTTATGTTCGTTCATAAAAGCTACCCAACGATTGCCATTTGTCCATCTGATGGGTGTTACCGGTGTCTCTCTGTATGAATAATGTACCAATTCAGATATACTAACATAAGGTTGCTGTTTATTTTGTCGAACAAAACTGAAATTTAATCCGAAATTAACTCTGTCGGAAAGATTAAAATCAAGATTACCACGGAGTGTATAACGTTTAAAATTGGTTTGTGCAATCAGGCCATTTCTATCCAGGTACCCAAATGAAACATTATATCGGGTTTTTGGAGTTCCACCATCTAATTGAACATGATGATTATGCTGAAATCCGTTTTCGGTAGTTAACAATGCTTTAGTC
Organism: Paludibacter sp.; assembly: GCA_028705705.1. GTDB lineage: Bacteria > Bacteroidota > Bacteroidia > Bacteroidales > Paludibacteraceae > Paludibacter. The sequence goes on along the minus strand of JAQWCZ010000011.1, from coordinate 3,520 downwards.
TGATCTGAATTAGGATATATGTCAGGATTCTTTGAATCTTTGTAACCCTGAATATCTTCCGCACTGTATTTTGCCGGAAAACCGTCATTCTGTAATGCTTCATTATAAAGTGTTGCATATTCAGCAGCATTAACCCATTCCGGAAGTCGGGTTGGATTCTGAAAACCTGCATAACCACTATATGATAATTTCAGACGTCCTTCAACTCCTTTTTTAGTTGTTATAAGAATTACTCCATTTGCTGCACGCACACCATAAATTGCAGCAGAGGCCGCATCTTTTAATATACTGATGTTTTCAATATCATTAGCATCCAACATACCCAAATCACCGGGAATACCATCAATAATAATAAGGGGAGAAACCGAATTAAAACTGCCAATACCACGTATTATAAATTCAGACCCATCAACTCCGGGCTGTCCTGATCGTTGGATAGCAGTTAAACCCGGCGCTATCCCTGCCAGTAAATTTGAAACATTTGATGCAGTTCTGTTTGTTATTTCAGTTGCTTGAATACTTGCAATTGCTCCTGTTAGATTTACTTTTTTTTGTGTTCCATAGCCTACTACTACTACTTCATCTAACAATCTGGTGTCTTCTTTCAGCACAATCACAAGTTCATTTTCAGCAGATAAGGTAACTTTTCTTGATATGTAGCCTATACAAGAAACGGAGATTTGTTTGTTTTCAGGTTGAATAATCATGTTGAATTTACCTTCGACATCTGTTATTGTTCCCTGTTGTGTTCCCTCAATAAGAATGGTTGCACCAATAATTGGATCGCCATGCTGGTCTGATACCACCCCATGAATCATCTTTTCAGCAGGCTTTACTTTGGGTTGAGCAGGAGGAGATTTATACGATATTGTGATACTTCTACCTTTTTTTGTATATGCAATATCTTTATTTGAAAATGCTTCATTTAATATCTGATCAATTGTTCCATTTTTAACATCAACCGAAATTTTTGTTTCAGATGCTTGTTTATCAGCTATAAAAAATGAATAATTAAACTCTTCACCCAATTTTTTGACTAACTCATTTACCGACACATCATTCATTACAATAGTTCTTTTTACCTCATACCGATTCGATTGAACCTTGGCATTTACTGGTAGCATCATACTACCAAACATGATTGTCAATAAAATAAAATGTGACCTTTTTTTCATTTTTGTGTTCTTCAATGATTTTGCTTTCATTTTTTTTGTACTTTTGTATCGATTTTACAATAAAAATAACCTGACATCTTTAAAAAAGATGCCTGACTTTACTACTGTTGTAAGATTATCAAATTAAAGAACCCGGACTTATTCCCCAATAGACGGGTTCTTTTTTTTTATCTACCAATGATATTGATAGAATTTTTGTCCCTAAATTGATATCTGAATTTCAGTTGATCTTCAAATGCAGAAAGTATTTCTTCAACAGTCTGATCTGTCATAAAAGATGCAGAAATATACTTATTAGCAATTGTTTTATCTGAAATATTGATTTCCATTTTGTATATGTCTTCCAATTTATGAATCAACTGTCCAAAAGTAATATCCGGATAAATGTATCGTCCAATTGTCCACGCTGTGTTATACTGTAAGTCCGTTTTTTGAAGCTTATATGCATTGGTGCTCGTGTTGTAAACAACCTCTTCATTAGGGTGTAACATTAAAGTTGTGTTTTTTGTATCAAAACGAACAGATCCTTCAACAAGTGTAGTCGTAACCGTATTCATAGTCGGATCTGTTTTCACATTGAAAGTTGTACCAAGCACAACCGTTTCAGTACCTAACGCACGAACAACAAAAGCCTTATCCGGATCTTTTTTAACTTCGAAGAAAGCTTCTCCAGTTAGCTCAACAATTCTTTTCTTTTTACCAAAACCGGCATTGTATGTTATTGTACTATTTTTGTTTAGTTTGACTTTCGTTCCGTCTGCCAGCAAATAATCTGCGACCGACTGCTGTGCCGAAAATGTATATAGTTGTTTTGTATTGGTCTGATAGAAATAAAAGAGGGAACATGATATAACAAAGAATACAATAGCAGCAACCTTATAAACTATTGGGTTAAACCTACTCTGAACAAATAATTTCTTCTTTGTAACTGTTTTTATTTGTTTCTGTAATTGCTCTTCGAAATGATTGAATTTTTTATCCTTCGTATATGAAACGTCAGCTTGCCAATACTCCTTAAGTTTCTGAAATAAAAGAATATTCTCATCATCCTGCAAAAGCAACTGTTGAAATTGTTTTTTTTCTTCCAGTGTAGCTTCACCGGAAAGAACTTTAGCAGCGAGTAATGAAAAAATGTCTTGCATGTAAAATTATTTTATCATTTATTATAAAGACACGCTTTTTTAAAATTCCCCCCATCCAACAATAAAATAATTTTGACAATAAACTTTTCGTTCTATTTTTTCAGCAGTTTTTCTTTTAATTTTTCAACAGCTTTGGCTACTTGTTTTTCAATCGTTCCGACTGATACACCCAATATTTCTGCAGCATCTTTATAACTTTTCTTATTCTCACGCACCATAAGGAAAGCAGATTTTGTTTTCTGCGGGAGATCATTGATTGCATCATTCAATGCATTGATAAGTTCTTCAGAAATATAAATTGATTCAGGGGTGGTGTGGGTACTATGAAATAAATCAATCTGTATGGCATCAATATCTATTGACTCCCTGTAATTTTTTCTTAGGTGATTTAAGGCTTTGTTTTTTGCCAGTATAAAAATGTAATTATCAATATTTGAAACATCCGCAATCTTTTCCCAATTTATCCATAAAGCAAGAAAAACATCAGAAGCCAGTTCTTCACATTCCAAATCATTTTGAACATAGAGTGAAATGAAACGAAAAACTCTATCTCTGTATTCGTTAAGAAGAAGTCTGAATAATTTCTCTGAACGTTTATTCGAAAAAACATCACTTATTTTCACCATTAAACAATTATATTATTTTTGAGTGATTGTTTTTAAAAATAAGACAAAATTATCATTTTTTTTAAAACTAAAAACGTTTGACAAAATAAACCTGTTATAAAACAATTTTTTTTTTTAACAATCCAACTGTATCATTCATAACAAAATCAGAAATTTAATAAAAAAATTATATCCCTGAAAACCAACAGCAGGCTGCCATCTCCGGCAACCTGCTGTATTTGTTGATTTTGAATTGCAATATATAAAAGTTTATTCTTCCTCTTTTTTTGTTGCTTCGTATTCCTTCAGGAGTTTCTCCTGAATATCCATCGGCACGAGTTCGTAGCTGGCAAATCTCATACTGAAAGAAGCACGTCCACCGGTTAATGAACTCAAAGTAGTAGAATAATTACTCAATTCTTTCAAAGGAACTTTAGCTGAAAGTTTTTCAAAACCTTTCTCACTTTCCATCCCCATGATCACGCCACGGCGACCCTGCATGTCGCTCATCACATCGCCTAAGCGGTCGGATGGAGCATGTACCACCACATCATATATGGGTTCCAATAATTTCGGGCCGGCTTCTTTAAAGGCCTGT
>JAQWCZ010000243.1 GCA_028705705.1 Paludibacter sp. | reverse complement strand
CAGGAAACTATCCAGATTTACACCACTATATGCTTTGGCATACCCATTAGTTGGAAGTGTGTGATTGGTACCTGATGCATAATCGCCTGCACTTTCAGGAGTGTAATTTCCCAAAAATACCGAACCGGCGTTAACAATATTTTCCGCGACACCTTTAAAATACCTGGTGGCAATAATTAAATGTTCAGGAGCATACTGGTTGGTCATTTCAACGGCATCTTCCATCGTTTTAACAAGTATGATTTTGCTGTTTTCCAATGCTTTCTTAGCAAACTCCTTTCGTGGAAGTTCTTCTAACTGTATGTCGATTTCTTCCATTACTTTTTCAATCAACTCTTTGCTTGTCGTTATCAGTATCGACTGACTATCAATTCCATGTTCAGCCTGTGAAAGCAGGTCGGAAGCCACAAATGCCGGATTTGCTGTTTCATCGGCAAGTACCTCGACTTCCGATGGGCCTGCGGGCATGTCAATAGCTACATCCCTGAGCGAAACGAGTTGTTTGGCAGCAGTTACATATTGGTTTCCGGGGCCAAAGATTTTATACATTTTAGGGACTGTTTCAGTACCGTAAGCCATAGCTGCAATCGCCTGAGTGCCTCCGATCTTGAAAATACGATGCACACCGGCAACTTTTGCAGCATACAATACAGCCGGATGAATATTGCCTTCCTTGTCAGGTGGTGAGCAGAGGATGATTTCCTTACATTCTGCAATTTGTGCCGGAATAGCCAGCATCAACACGGTCGAAAATAAAGGTGCTGTCCCCCCCGGTATGTATAGACCCACTTTTTCAATGGCAATGGCTTTCTGCCAGCAATAAACACCGGGTGAAGTCTGAATCTCCTTTAGTTCGGGTTGCTGTTCCGAATGGAATTTCCAGATATTTCGTTTAGCCATCTCGATGGCCTGTTTTAAAAGTGACGATACTTTTTTCTCAGCAGCTTCAATTTCTACTTTGGTAACTTCAATGGCATCTAATTCAATCCCATCAAATTTCCGGGTATATTTTTGAATGGCTTCATCGCCATTCACACGTACATCTTCCAGTATCTGACGTACAGTTTCATAAAGATTTGAACTGTCGAATGTCGGGCGGGCAAGCAAGTTGCCCCAAGTGTCACGGGTGGGATATTTGATTATTTGCATGTTCAACCGATTTTAAAATTTAACCTGAATAAAAAATATATCAGAACTTTACAACAAATTCTGCGACAAATTTACTATCAGTATGTGTTCCGTCTTTCCAAAAATAACGTTCATAATTCAAACGGATATCATTGATAAATGGTTTGTTTAAACTGATGATTAAGCCTCCGGTAATTCTGTTGCGGGCTGTATCCATTTTAGGAACAATTGAGGTTGAATTTTGCACCTCGTATTTCAGATTATTGCTCATCCCTTCATACCTGAGTACAGGAGATATTTTTGTAATATGTTCAATTTTTGGGGTCATGATATCATATTTTGCCATCATCAAATATCCCGTAGTAAACTCCCTATCCAGTAGGTTGTTTTCTCCATAAGTTTTAATCAGGTATTCAGTCTCGAAGTGAAATTGCTGATATTCAAACCTAAGTCCTGCGTTATAATAAGTCATCCGGATTGAATCGGGATTGATGGTGTTAGCATTCAGCGATAATTGAACCGGTTTATCAGGGAAAAGTATAACCCTGACTGCATAACTCAATTCGTTTAATTTGAGGGTTTTATCTTGTGTGTACAGACCAAGTCCGTTGTAGATGCCCAATGTCAAATCAAAAGGAATCGATTTTTTATTCAAAAAATTAAAAGAAACCCCAACGTCCCGCAAATTAGTTAATTGTTTTCCCATAAACGATCTGTTGGCAAAAAAATACTGATATGGTGATCGTAGATTATCTGTACTGAATGGAACTTTCTGCTGCCCAATGGTAAAGCTGCACCAATCAACGGTTTGTAATTTCACGAAAGCATCCAACATGCGGGTTCTGCCTTCATCGGAAAGATCAATCTCCGCTTTGTAGGCTGCTATAGAGGAAATATTTCCCCTGACGCTAAATCTGGCGTTACGAATCTGAAAACGATGTTCGTCAAGTTCCGTAAAATATTCATACTTACCCCGGATAGTTCCATCAATTTCGGGAATATAATCGGTTTTTTCCTGTGCTGTTACAATGATGTTGATTGATAATAAAAGAAATATGTTCAGTTTTTTTATCATAAGTTTCAATTAAATTAAATCTTTACTGATAAGGAAGATGCATAAAAATCATCCCATTTATAATAAAGCTCTTCCATTCCACCTTTCAGTACAATATTGGCTCCTTTTGAAGACAAGACCTCGGGATCAATCGGTCCGGTATTGATGGCGATGGTAAACAAACCTGCTGCAACTGACGATTCAACACCCAACGGAGCATTTTCAATTACCACGATTTCCCATGGATTCAGTCCGGATTTCTCAAGGGCTTTAAGATAAGGTTCCGGAGATGGTTTCCCCCGTTTTACATCAAAAGCAGTTATCATTTTTTCCTTCGGGAATATATTCGGAAAATAATCATCCAGACTATCCAACAGGGAAGATTGACCTGAGCCGGTTACAAGATAATTTGTCAAGCCTTGCATCTTTATTTTATGAAGTAATTGATTAGAATAGGGCATAGACATAATTCTTCCCAAAGCTTCCAGGTGTCGTGTTTTTGTTTCGTAAATGTATTCTTGTTCTTCTAATGTTGCCTTCCTTCCGAATGTTCTCATATACGAACTGTTGATGGTATCATGACCAACTCTTCCTTCATTCAGATAAGCTTCCTCGATTGTAAAAGGGATATCCAGACTGTTCATTGTTTTTACCCATGCCAGCGAATGGTTCTCCATCGAATCCAGTAACACTCCATCCATATCGAAAAAGACCGCTTTTAGTTGAAATTCAGGATAATTATTATATTGAATAAATTTTTTTATTTTTGGGACAAACATGTAATAAGATATTTTTTGCAAAGATACTTATTTTCAGTTTAAATTCTAATAAAAATACCGGATACCCTGTTTCATTATTAAAAAAAACTTTGTACTTTTGCGACTCCAATAAAGATCGGGGTGTGGCGCAGTTGGTAGCGCGCTACGTTCGGGACGTAGAGGTCGCAGGTTCGAGTCTTGTCACCCCGACTTTTTAAAAACAAATAATTATCGTATGAAAAAATTATACATATTATTGTTAATCCTTCCCCTGATCTTTATTTCATGCGATTTTTCAGGTGAATCTAATTACACACCCAATATTTCTATTCCTGTTTCGCCGCTGAAAAACAATCAAGATAGTCTGAATATCTTTTGGACAAATGAATCAGGTGTTTTTCTCATGGATACAATCCAGGTGGGAGATACAGTAAGGTTTGTATTACGACTTGATTCTTATGCAAACAGACTCACTGCTTTCAGCGTTAAGCACACACCTGTAAAAGCAACTGCAGTGCTTTATCCGCCAGTCAATCAAAATGATTCAATTTTCAACCCTGATTCAGATTTTGAAAAGGGTGATTTTTATTTGTACCCCAATTATTCTATTTTGTTTTTCCCTTTTAATCTTGTGGCAGTTGAACCGTCAGAAGAAGCTAAACTTGAATTTAAAGTTGTTTCAGATGCTCAATTTGATTCCGGTTTTAGTTCAAATTCTACTTCAATTATACTGAAGACCCCTATTAAACCCTGAGTTATTCTTGATTTCTATTTTCAAAAAAACTGAAGTTGACATTTCCGTATTTACGATGGAAAAGAAAATGTGGATGGGTATCAAACTGTTGTTTTGTTCCATGTTCCAGCACGAAGAGACCGTCATCTTGGAGTAATTCATGACTGAAAATTAAA
>JAQWCZ010000242.1 GCA_028705705.1 Paludibacter sp. | reverse complement strand
TTCCACGTTCAGTTTTTGTTTTTTATTGTCTCGTTGTATTTCTATGAAAATCTTATCACCCGGACGGTAACGACCGATCTGCTCCTGTAATTCTGCGACAGATTTAACTACAACTCCATTGACATTAGTAATAATGTCACCAACTTTAACTCCTGCTTTTTCTGCTGCACTGTTTTCCACAACACTGGCGACATAAGCGCCATCAAAGGTTTTAATATTCTTTTCTTTGGCAAACTCTCCGTTAATATCTCTGATTTCCACACCCAATATGGCACGTTGCACCACCCCATATTGACGGATATCGGAAACAACTTTCTGAACAATACTGGAAGGAACAGCAAAAGAATAACCGGCATAAGAGCCTGTTTGTGAAGCTATTGCAGTATTGATTCCAACCAATTCACCACGGGTATTCACCAACGCTCCTCCACTATTACCGGGATTTACGGCTGCATCCGTTTGGATAAACGATTCTATTTTCATGGCAGCGTTCAGGATATTGATATTTCTTGCTTTTGCACTTACGATACCGGCTGTAACAGTCGATGTCAGATTAAATGGATTTCCAACTGCCAATACCCATTCACCAACTTTTAACGAATCAGAATTTCCAAATATTATATAAGGTAAATCCTTTTCTTCAATTTTCAACAAAGCAATATCAGTATTAGGATCAGCACCCACTATCTTCGCAGTAAATGACCTTTTGTCATTTAGCACGACCTCAATTTCTTTTGAACTGTCAATTACATGGTTATTGGTGACAATATATCCATCGCTTGAAATAATAACACCTGACCCGGCTCCTTCCCTAATTTGAGGTTGTTGTTGACGCAATTGTGGACCAAAAAAATATTCAAAAAACGGATCACCGCTGAATCCCCTTGACTGCATCACCTCTGACTTAACTTTGACATGCACAACAGCATTAACTGTCAATTCGGCAGCAACTGTAAAATCAGTATCTCCTGCCCTTGATGCATTTTTAAAGTTGGCATAACTGGCCGGAATCTGATTAAAATTAAAGCCTTGCTGATTTTGTCCGGTATTGTTTCTGTTAATCACATAATTAGTAGCAACTGTTACCATTACAACAAAGAATAACAAACCGAAAATCTGAAAAATTTTACTTCTTTTCATATGGATAGTTTTTTAATTAGTTTGAATTATTTTGGATCTTATAATTCCAGCGCTAAATTATACAAAAGTTATTCCGCTGAAATCATTTGTCAGCTTGATTTGGCGTATTTTAACATTTGATTTTTAACATTTAAAACGGATTAACGAAGCAAGCTGTTTAAGTTAATTTTAATAATCGTAAAATAATCAAATAATTTTCATTACCTTTGCACCCGCAAAATAAATACAACCACGCGTTGCGGGTAAAAGTCCGAAATTTACTGCATCAACCTTTGCAGTATGCTAATCAGAGGGTACACGTTTCAAAACGAATGAAATAATCGCCGGATGAATGCTCAGAACGTGTACTAAAACAACATTATGACATTTAAAGAACTGAACCTGAGAGAAGAAATTCTCTCAGCAATCGGAGAGCTCGGTTTTGAGTTCCCCATGCCTGTGCAGGAAAAGGTAATTCCTTTCATGCTTGAACAAAACACTGACCTGGTCGCTTTAGCGCAAACGGGTACGGGTAAAACGGCCGCTTTCGGGCTGCCCTTGCTGAACATGATAGATGCCAACCGCAAACAGGTACAGGCACTCGTCCTTGCTCCTACCCGCGAATTATGCATCCAGATTTCGAATGACCTGAAAAATTTCTCCAAATACCTGCATACCCGTGTGGTACCGGTATATGGTGGAGAAGACATCCGTACACAACTGAAACAATTAGACCAAACTCCACAAATTATCGTGGCCACTCCCGGTAGATTAATCGACCTGATCGAAAGGGGAAAAATCAAACTGGAGAACATTAATTATCTGGTACTTGATGAAGCCGATGAGATGTTGAACATGGGATTTAAGGAAGATATTGAAACGATCCTGAAAGAAACACCGGATACACGCCGCACAACGCTATTCTCAGCAACCATGCCTACTGAAATTGCCGGCATTGCTAAAAAGTACATGAAAGATCATGAGGAAATAACAGTTGGAAATAAAAATGCAGGTGCTGACAATGTGTCACATATTTTTTATGTATCTCAGGCAAAACAACGTTACCTGGTGCTAAAACGCATTGTTGACCTGAATCCGGATATTTATGGTATTGTTTTTTGCCGTACTCGCCAGGAAACCAAAGAGGTAGCCGACCACCTGATGAAAGACGGATACAATGCAGATGCATTACATGGAGATTTATCACAAGCGCAACGCGACAACGTGATGCAGAAATTCAGGATTCGCAATATACAATTATTGGTTGCAACGGATGTGGCAGCACGCGGGCTGGATGTTAGCGACCTTACCCATGTGATCAACTACAACCTGCCGGATGATGTAGAGGTTTATACCCACAGAAGCGGTCGTACCGGTCGCGCTAACAAAAAAGGTGTGTCTGTGTCAATTATTCATTCCAAAGAAAAATTCAAAATAAAAGATATTGAACGGATGCTCAAGAAAAAATTTGAGCAACAACAAATACCAAACGGTTTGGAAGTCTGCAAAAAGCAACTGTTTTATATGATTGATAAGATGCAGCAGGTGGAGGTTAATGAAGAACAAATCAGTCCGTACATGGATCAAATTATGAAACAATTGGAGTACCTCGACAAATCAGAGTTGCTAAAAAGATTTGTCTCACTGGAATTCAATCGTTTCCTCGATTATTACAAAAATGCCGAAGATCTGAATTATCATGAACACGAAAGGAGCTCTGACAGAGAAGGACGTGGTGAAAGAGGTGAAAAGAAAGGTCGGAGAGGCGAAAAAATGCGTCTTAAAGTAAATGTAGGAAACCGTGACGATATCAATCCATCCCGTTTATTAGGTATTATTAACGACATAGTAGGAGATAAAACTATTTCAGTGGGAGATATTGAAGTCACCAATAAATATACTTTCTTTGATGTTTTTACCGATCAGGTGGATAAAATTGTGAATGCTTTTGCCGGTCAGAAAGAAATTGAACTTGGTGTTGCAAGAGAAAGTAAAGGATATTCAGAGTCAAACGGAAAGCGGAAAGCGGAAGGCGGAAAGCGAAGAACTGAAAGATCTTATGGTAATGATGGTGGTTACAGACGAAAATCTTCCGGTGATGACCGCAAATCAGGTGGCAACTGGAAAGCAGAAAGTAATAGCGATCGCAGAAACGACAACAGAAGGAAAACAACCAGCAGCGATAAACCCTGGAGAAACAGAAGGTAATCTCTTAAACCAGACAATAAAAATTACCACATTAGTCACATAAGTACACTTTAGTATTGGAGTTTAATGTCAGATATCTGATATTGAATTGTATTCGATAAACTTAAATAAACTTATGTTGTCTAATGTGACTAATGTGGTAAAATGTTTTTCATTATTATAAGCAGCTTCCTAACAGAAGTTGTTTTTTTATATACACAAAACTGCTTATTATTACCTCAAACTTATGTGTTTTTCAAAAAATAACTGTATTTTTGAAGGTCAATCAATTTTTATCAACATGCTGAAAAAAACGCTGTTATTTTTACTTGTAATTACCTGTTCTTCATTTGCAATAACCGCTCAATCTTCAAAACGTCCAAAGGTTGCACTGGTATTAAGCGGAGGAGGAGCGAAAGGATTTGCTCACCTTGGTGTTTTGAAAGTGCTGGAAGAAGAAAAAATACCCATCGACATCATCGTTGGAACCAGTATAGGAAGCATAGTCGGTGGACTCTACGCGATTGGATACACCGCAGACGCTATTAT
>JAQWCZ010000241.1 GCA_028705705.1 Paludibacter sp. | reverse complement strand
CCGATCTATGACCGGTGAACTGGCTAAGGAACTCTACACCTTGCTGGAAGGTATGAATGTGCCTGTTCAGAAAGTACCCATTGAGAAACTCAACCGCATCACGATGAAAAATCATCAGGGTGTGATTGCCTTTATTTCGCCGGTGACCTATCAGCGTATCGAAGACATCATACCCGGTATTTACGAAGAAGGCCGTACGCCTTTTATCGTGGTGCTGGACAACATCACCGATGTGCGTAACTTCGGCGCCATTGCCCGTACCTGCGAATGTGCCGGCGTGGATGCCATCGTGGTACCCATGAAAGGTGGGGCAGCCCTCAATGCCGATGCGGTGAAGACTTCCGCCGGTGCCTTGATGAAAATTCCGGTTTGTCGAGAAGAAAACATTGCCAATGCCCTGAAGTTCTTAGCTGCATCGGGCATCAAACTGATTGCAGCCACCGAAAAAGCAGAGCAAAACTATACTGAAGTCGATTACAAAGCCCCGATCGCTATCGTGATGGGTTCGGAAGATGAAGGAATTGACCCTGCCCACCTGCGCATTTGTCAGGAACTGGTACGAATCCCCATCCTTGGTAGCATCGAATCGTTGAATGTGTCTGTAGCAGCGGGGATTTTACTTTATGAAACAGTGAGACAGCGTAACGTCTAACGTCTAACGTCAAAAGTTTAATGACTAAAGACTAACATCAGATATTAGACATTAGACATTAGACATCAGACATTAGACAAAAAAACAAACATGACAGTCCTATACGAAGACAACCATCTCATCGCCGTCAACAAATCCTCTTCAGAGATTGTGCAAGGGGACAAGACCGGTGATGAACCTTTATCGGAAACCATCAAAAAATACATCAAGGAAAAATACAACAAACCCGGTGATGTATATTTGGGGGTTACCCATCGGCTGGACAGGCCGGTGAGCGGGGTCGTGTTGTTTGCCCGTACCAGCAAGGCCCTGACCCGTTTGAATGAAATGTTCAAAACGCAACAGGTTAGAAAAACCTACTGGGCGATAGTCAAAAACAAACCAGCTAATCCCGAAGGACGCCTCGAACATTATCTTGTACGCAACGAGAAGCAAAATAAATCCTACGCGCACGATAAAATTGTGCCGAATGCCAAGAAAGCAGCCCTGAAATATAAACTTATCGGTCAGTCAGACACTTTCTTTTTGCTCGAAATCGAACTCGAAACCGGTCGCCACCACCAGATTCGCTGTCAACTCGCGAAAATGGGCTGTCCCATCAAAGGCGACCTGAAATACGGTTTCCCCCGTTCTAATCCCAATGGCGGCATCTCCCTGCATGCCCGCTCAGTCGAATTTATCCATCCGGTATCCAAAGAACGGATCAAAATTACAGCACCCATTCCGGAAGATGAGAAGTTGTGGGGTGCTTTTCATCCTGAAAATTGAAAGTAAAAGTTTCAAAAACACACAAAAAAACTTGATTTTTATCATCAGAAGATTTTTTATTTAAAAATTTTTTGATGATTCTTTTATTCTGCTTATTGTGTATTTTAACATTATCCAAATGCGAAATATAGATTTATGTTAATTTCTATATGTTTTGTTTATAGATCGTGTCATTAAATGATATTGTATAATATACAATAATAAAACTGATGATATTGTATATTATACAGTATTTAAGTTATTGAAAAAGTGTTTTATAACATGTTTATAATTTACATATAATATTTATATTATGCTTATTTTTGTGTCGTAAACCAATAATTTATATGTAGTATGTCATCTGAAAATATATATTATCCACATGTGTCGGTCGACTGTGTTGTATTTGGGTTCGATGGTGAAAACCTTAAAGTATTGCTTATTGAACGTAGTATTTCTGAAAATAATGCTTCTTATAATGATAAAAAGCTACCAGGAAGTTTGATTCTGGAAAATGAAGATCTGGATGATGCAGCTTCAAGGATTTTAACCGAGCTGACTGGATTAAAAAATATATATTTAAGTCAGTATCGCAGCTTCGGAAATCCTGATCGGGTAAAAAATCCGCGGGATATTCTTTGGCTTGAAAAGACTCTGCAACTTAAAATCGGACGCATCGTAACAGTTGCTTATGTAGCTCTAATTAAGATTGATAGAAAAATTCAATTTAATTCTCCTATTGCCAAATCTAATTGGTCTGATATCAAAGAACTTAAAAAAATAAATCTGGCATTCGACCACAAAGATGTAATTCTCGAAGGTTTGCAATATATCCGTCACCGGGTAAGCTTTGAACCACATTTGTTTTTTGAGCTCCTGCCACGCAAATTCACCATGAGTCAACTGCGGATTCTACATGATGTTATCAATCAGACCAAATCGGATGTTCGCAATTTTCAGAAAAAAGTGGCTCAATGGCCCTGGGTAGTTGCACTTGATGAATTAGAAAAGGATGTGCCACACAGGGCAGCAAGACTTTATAAATTTGACAGAAAAAAAACATAAAATAATTTATGATTTACTATTTTTTTGAGACATGAAGTGATTCGAAAAACATAAAATAGTAAACAAAAGTAAATCGTAAATCATCAAAATTTCTTTAATTTAAAATAAACTATAAATGTACTTATTAGGTTATGATTTAGGGAGTTCTTCAGTAAAAGCAAGTTTGGTTGATGCAATAACTGGTGCATGTGTTGCAACAGCTTTTTATCCGGAGAAAGAGATGGAGATTAAATCAGTAAAGACAGGTTGGGCTGAGCAGAATCCGGAAAACTGGTGGGTTAATTTACGGCTTGCAACACATGATGTTATTGCAAAGAGTAAGATTGATGTCGCTGAAATAAAGGCAATTGGCATCTCATATCAGATGCATGGTTTAGTACTAATAGATGAACAAATGAATGTCATTAGGGACGCAATTATCTGGTGTGACAGTCGTGCAGTTCCTTATGGACAAAAAGCTTTCGACACCTTAGGAAGCGATACTTGTTTGTCACACCTACTCAACTCGCCCGGGAATTTTACTTTATCTAAACTGGCTTGGGTAAAAGAAAATGAGCCGGAAAACTATGGTAAGATTAAATATTACATATTACCGGGTGATTATATCGCATTGCGTATGACTGGCAAAGCCTGTACAACAGCTTCAGGCTTATCTGAAGGCATCGCCTGGGATTTTAAAAATGAAGCACCTGCTACATTTTTGTATGATTATTTCGGTTTTGATACTAAATTAATACCACAGCTTGTACCTACTTTTGGTATGCAGGGTGAGTTGACAGCTTCAGTAGCACAAGAACTCGGACTTACTGCCGGTACGCCGATAACTTACAGGGCAGGTGATCAACCCAACAATGCCTTGTCGCTTAACGTGCTGAACCCTGGCGATATAGCTGCAACTGCAGGAACCTCAGGTGTCGTTTATGGTGTGAATAATAATTCAAAATATGATGCGCAATCAAGGGTAAATTCATTTATGCATGTAAATCATACAAAAGATGAGAAACGAATAGGTGTATTGCTTTGCATCAACGGAACTGCCATCCTCAATAAATGGATTAAAAACAACGTAGCGCCGGAAAAGATTAGTTATATTGAAATGAATGAACTTGCTGCATCTATTCCAGTTGGAAGTGAAGGGTTAGCCATTATTCCTTTTGGAAATGGAGCGGAACGGGTACTCGGAAACGAAGAGCCGAATTGCTCTATATATGGAATTAATTTCAATCGTCACGGCAAAGCTCATCTAATTCGCGCCGCCCACGAAGGGATTGCCTTTTCATTTAAATTTGGAATGGATATCATGAATGAAATGGGAATTGAAACCAAAATCATCCGTGCCGGACATCCGAATTTGTTTCTCAGTTCCATTTTCAGACAAACATTAGCCAATATCAC
>JAQWCZ010000010.1 GCA_028705705.1 Paludibacter sp. | reverse complement strand
TTGTCATTATAAATGAGCAACATGAACTAATTCCTATACATCCTGAAGAGTCACTTGAAGGTTTCGATCTGGAAACACTTTATTGTCTCGGATGTTCCTGGAAAGGACATCCAACATCTCTTTTGTAAGTTAATCATTATTTGGTCTGCTTTATTTTTCTTGAATATAATTTACAATCCACTTTCCAACTTCAGAAGTAGAATACGCTTTTCCATCGCTCGCGATATCCTCGGTTACAACTTTTGCATCCATGCTGGCAGCTACAGCTTTACGAATTAAGGCACCTTCTTCCATCATGTTAAATGCATATTCGAACATCAATGCAGCAGACAGAATGGTAGCCAATGGGTTAGCGATGTTTTTACCGGCAGCCTGCGGATAAGATCCATGGATAGGCTCAAATACCGAAGTATAAATTCCAATTGAAGCAGAAGGAAGCATACCCAGCGAACCGGTGATCACAGATGCTTCATCAGTCAGGATGTCTCCGAAAAGATTTTCAGTCACCAATACGTCGAAGCTCTTTGGCCATTGGATGATGCGCATGGCGGCATTGTCAACAAACATGTATTCTGTTTCGATATCAGGATACTGCGGTGCGATTTCTTGGGTAACCTGTCTCCACAAACGACTTGATGCCAATACGTTGGCTTTGTCAACCATCGTTACTTTTTTGCGACGTTGACCGGCATATTTATAAGCCAGGTGCATGATACGTTCCACTTCTTCACGGGTGTAAACGCAGGTGTCATAAGCAGTATTACCATCTTCAGAGCGACCCTGTGGGCGACCAAAATACATCCCGCCGGTTAGTTCACGGATGCACATGAAATCAGCCCCTTCAACCAGGTCGGCACGTAAGGGAGATTTATGAATCAAAGATGGGAATGTACTTACCGGACGGATGTTGGCATATAATCCAAGTTCCTTGCGCATTTTTAGCAGTCCCTGTTCAGGACGAATCTTGGCTGATGGGTTGTTGTCGTATTTCGGATCACCGATAGCCCCAAAAAGTACAGCATCTGAACGCATACACAATTCGTGTGTTGCCTTCGGATAAGGTTCACCAACTGCATCAATAGCACAGGCGCCGGTGATGCCTTCTTCATAATTCAGCGTATGACCAAATTTTTTACAAACAGCCTTGGTTACATCCAAAGCTTGTCTTACAATCTCCGGGCCGATACCGTCGCCCGCTAATACCGCGATGTTTAATACTTTACTCATTTTTTTTAATATATATTAGAAACCACAAAAGGCACAAAAGAAAGACTAAGGAAACACAAAAGTGAAAATTAAAAAATTAAAAATTTATAGAGGGGTTTTTTCATCACTTCCGTTATTAGCTATTCGCTATTCGCTGTTAGTTCTTTTGTGCCTTTTGTGGTGAAAATTTAACACTGTTTCACCGGAATATCACCACTCTCGATAATATTCAACATCTTTTCTGTCGCTTTAATCGCTGCAACCGTCTGGTCGCCGTCCAATCCCCTTGTTTTGAATGTCTTGCCTTCATACTGCCAAGTGATGATGGTCTGAACAATAGCATCTGTTTTTCCTCCGGGAGGAATCACTACTTCATAATCCAGCAATTCAGGTGTGGGTTTATTTAGTGATTTGTAAATTTTATACAAAGCTTTTGAAACAGCATGATACTGTCCGTCACCTGCTGCCGATTGTTCATACACTTCCCCTCTGATTTCCAGTTTAACACTGGCCATCGGACGTAAACCATTGGTAATCGACAGGCTGTAATTTAGTATTTTAATCAAATGCTGATCGTTGGCGCTTTTGATGACATCAGTGACTATATAAGGCAATTCATCAATGGTCACCATCTCTTTTTTATCTCCTAATTCGATGACCCGTTGTGTTACCAACGCCATCATTTCGTTGTCGAGTTCGATTCCTAATTGCTGAAGATTTTTGAGAATATTAGCTCTTCCGGATGTTTTACCTAATGCGTAAACCCGCTCCCTACCAAAACGTTCGGGGAGTAGGTCGTTGAAATATAAGTTGTGCTTATTATCTCCATCAGCATGTATACCAGCAACTTGCGTGAAAACATTGTCGCCGATAACCGGTTTGTTAGCTGGCACCCTGATGCCGGAATAGGATTCAACTAATTTACTGACCGTGTTTATTTTGCTTTCATCAATTCGTGTTTTCTTTTTCAACTGATCATGGATAACGGCAACTGTACTGGAAAGCGGTGCATTCCCGGCTCTTTCACCTAACCCGTTGATTGTCACGTGAACTCCTTTAACGCCGGCTTTAACTGCTTCGTAAACATTAGCCACAGCCAGATCATAATCATTGTGAGCATGGAAATCAAAATGCAAATCGGGATAGCGGCCAATCATTTTCATACAGAACTGGAGCGTTTCCGTAGGGTTTAATATACCCAGCGTATCCGGAAGCATGAATCTTTTGATAAACTCATCTTTCAGATTATCAATCATATAGAAAACATAGTCTTCAGAATTGCGCATGCCGTTCGACCAGTCCTCCAAATAAATGTTCACATCAATATTCATCTCACGAGCATAAGCCAATACCTGTTTAATATCGGCCAAATGTTCTTCCGGTGTTTTTCTCAACTGATATTTACAATGATTCTCAGATCCTTTACAAAGTAAATTCAACACCTTACAACCAGCATTTTGTATCCACTCGAGCGATGTTTTACCATCTACAAATCCTAATACTTCAACTTTGTCGATATGACCATGATCTTTGGCCCATTTGGCAACTTTTTTAACAGAAGCATATTCTCCTTCAGAAACCCTTGCCGAAGCAATTTCGATTCTGTCAACACGTAACTCTTCCAATAGCAGTTTGGCAATACTCAACTTCTCCGTAGTTGCAAATGAAACTCCTGAAGTTTGTTCCCCATCACGCAGGGTGGTATCCATTATTTCTATCATGCTTGTGTTTTTTAGTTTAAAATCGAAAAGTTGTTTTTAGCTGTTTACTTTCTCGATGCCTCGTATGCTTCAATCAATTCCCGTTTACTCAGCAGGTAATCAATATCGTCCAGTCCTTTCAATAAACATTCTTTCTTATATGTATTGATTTCGAACGATTCTGATTTAACATTTGCGTTGTTCGTAATGGTTTGATTTTCAAGATCAACTGTTAATGTTAGTTTTGGATCTTTATTGGCACCATCAAAAATTTCAGCCAGAAACTCAGCACTTACAACAACTGGAAGTACGCCATTGTTTAAAGCATTATTTTTGAAAATATCAGCAAAGAAGCTTGAAACAACTACTTTGAAACCATAGCCATCAATTGCCCAGGCTGCATGTTCGCGGCTCGAACCCGAACCGAAGTTTTTGCCGGCAACGAGAATGCTTCCATGATAAACCGGGTTATTTAAAACAAAATCGGTTTTTGGACTACCATCTTTGTTGTATCTCCAGTCGGCGAAAAGATTATCTCCAAAACCTTCTTTATTAGTAGCTTTCAGGAAACGGGCAGGTATAATCTGATCGGTATCTACGTTTTCAATCGGCAGTGGAACTACCGTCGATGTTAATGTTACAAATTTTTCCATACAATTGTTTTTGAATAAAAATTAAACTCTTGGATCGGTAATTTTACCTGTAATTGCTGCTGCAGCTGCAACGAGCGGACCAGCAAGAATAGTTCTCGCACCCGGTCCCTGGCGACCTTCAAAATTACGGTTTGAAGTAGAAACAGCATATTTGCCGGCAGGTACTTTGTCATCGTTCATGGCCAGACAAGCTGAACAGCCCGGTTGACGCAGCAGGAAACCAGCCTCAGTAAAGATGTCTAACAGTCCTTCTTCACGGATTTGTTTTTCAACTCCCCAGCTTCCGGGAACCAACCATACAACCACATTATCAGCTTTCTTTTTACCTTTTACGTAGTTGGCAAATATACGGAAGTCTTCAATTCTTCCATTGGTGCAACTACCCAAAAACACATAATCAATTGGTTTACCTAATAATTGTTCTCCCGGTTGGAAGCCCATATAATCCAGAGATTTCCGGAACGAAATACGTCCTGCTTCATCAATCTGATCCAGTGTAGGAATTGATTCCTGAATACCCATTCCCATACCCGGATTCGTTCCGTAGGTAATCATCGGTTGGATATTAGCAGCGTTGAAATTAAGTTCCAGATCAAATTTTGCGCCTTCATCAGATTTCAGTGTTTTCCAGTAAGCTAATTTTTTATTCCACTCAGCTTCTTTAGGTGCAAATTCACGTCCTTTTACATAATTGAATGTGGTTTCGTCGGGAGCAATCATACCGCCACGTGCACCCATTTCAATTGAAAGGTTACAAACCGTCATACGTTCTTCCATGGTCATATTGCGGATGGCTTCACCTGCATATTCCACGAAGTATCCGGTAGCGCCGCCGGTAGTAAGTTTAGATATCGTATACAAAGCCAGGTCTTTGGCCGAAACGCCTGCACCAAGTTTGCCGTTGTAGTTGATTCGCATCGTTTTGGGACGGGTTTGCAAAACACATTGTGTAGCCAAAACCATTTCTACTTCTGATGTTCCGATACCAAATGCAATGGTTCCGAAAGCCCCGTGGGTAGAAGTGTGGCTGTCACCGCAAACGATGGTCATACCCGGTTGCGTAAACCCGTTTTCAGGCCCGATGATATGTACAACACCATTTTTCTGATGTCCCAACGGGAAATAAAGTGGCATGTTGAATTCAGCCGCATTTTTTGCAAATGTATCCAACTGATTACGGGAAATGGGGTCTTTTACTGGTTTATCCTGATCAATAGTTGGCGTGTTGTGGTCGGCTGTCATGGTAGTGAGTTCCGGACGGAACACTTTGAGACCGCGTGCACGGAGACCGTTAAAGGCCTGCGGACTGGTCACCTCATGACAAAAATGACGGTCGATATACAACTGTGTGGGACCGTTTTCTACGGTTGATACTACGTGAGCATCCCAGATTTTATCAAAAAGCGTCTTACTCATATAATTATTGTTTTTTATTTTCATTGATGTTTTGTGATTCAACTTATATGTCACTTACATGACTTATGTGGTTAAAAAATTATTTTACAAATTGATTGATGGCGTTGATGTATGCTTCCACAGATGCAGCTACTATATCCGTATTAGCCCCAAAACCATAATACACTACACCGGCATGTTCAACCTGCATGTGTACTTTTCCAACATCGTTGCTACCTTTGTTAATAGACTGAATGGTAAATTCCTGCAGGTTCATTTTTCTGTTGATGATTTTCTTTAGGGCATTGATTGCAGCATCAACCGGGCCGTTACCTGTAGCTGCCGCTTCAAATTTTTCATTGGCAATCATCAGTCCTAAACTGGCAATTGGCTTAATCCCAACCCCTGAAGTAACCTGCAGGTAATCAAGTTTGATACGTTCTTTCATTGCCCTTTCTTTCCCCGCAAGCATTAATACATCGTCGTCGTTGATATCTTTTTTCTTATCAGCCAGTAGCAGGAATTCCTGATAAATATTATCTAATTTATCTCCTTCAACTTCTACGCCCAATACGTTTAAACGGTGTTTCAGAGCTGCACGACCACTCCGTGCTGTAAGTACGATGGAGTTTTTGTCGATACCTACATCTGTTGGATCCATGATCTCATAGCTTTCCCTATTTTTCAATACACCATCCTGGTGAATACCGGAAGAATGCGCAAATGCATTTCGACCGACAACCGCCTTATTCGGCTGAACCGGCATGTTCATCAGGTTAGAAACCAATCGACTTGTATCATATATTTTCTGTGTGTTAACATTAGTTTCAATATTCAGATTTTTGTGACATTTCAGAATCATGGCAATTTCTTCCAGCGAAGTGTTTCCGGCACGTTCGCCGATACCATTGATAGTAACTTCAACCTGACGGGCGCCGTTCAGTACGCCTGAAATGGTGTTGGCAGTTGCCATACCCAGGTCATTGTGACAATGTGTAGATAAGATAGCTTTGTGCACATTGCTGACGTTTTCCATCAGGAACTTGATTTTCTCACCATATACCCACGGTAAACAGTAGCCGGTAGTGTCCGGAATATTTACAACAGTAGCACCCGCTTTGATTACCGCATCAACCACCCTGGCGAGATAAACATTGTCAGTTCTACCAGCATCCTCACAGTAAAACTCAACATCTTCCACAAATCTTTTGGCATGCTTTACCGCAGCCACTGCACGTTCCAGAATTTCGTCCTGATTCGAGTTGAATTTGTATTTGATGTGGTAGTCCGATGTCCCAATGCCGGTATGGATTCTTTTCTTTTTAGCATATTGTAATGCTTCTGCTGCAACTTCAATGTCTTTTTGTACGCCGCGGGTCAGGGCACAAATGGTTGGCCAGGTTACTGCCTTTGAAATTTCAACAACAGAATTGAAGTCACCCGGACTTGATACGGGGAATCCCGCTTCAATAATATCCACGCCCAATTGCTCCAGCGCTTTGGCTACCTGAATCTTTTCTACTGTGTTCAATTGGCATCCGGGTACTTGTTCCCCGTCGCGGAGAGTTGTGTCAAAAATAAAAAGTTTGTCCATAATCCTTGTTTTTTAAATGAAAAAACCTTTCTCACATCGAGTGAGAAAGGTTTTCAATATTTCTTATACTTATCTACATACCAAACTCACTCTTACTGCTTTTGTAAAAGAATAATAATACCGAGTAGTAAAATATGTAGAAAATTGTTATTCATTGCACATTACTTAGTTGCGTGTGCAAAGATACATTATTTTTATAAAACAACAAGTTTATGGCAAAAAAATAATATTTTTTTTAGTCATACGACAAATAACCTACCGGATTGACAGGTTTTTGTTTTTGTTCTTTTTCCTTTTGCGATGCAAGCTCTGTCAGTGCTTGATAAATTTCTTTGAATTGAAGATTGGTTTCAAGTTCCAATTGCTTGATTTTTTGACTCAGTTCGTCATATCCATGAATTAGCTTTCTCAATTCAACAAAAGCACGCATGATTTCAATATTAATATTAATTGCGATGGGACTTCTTAGTACAGATGAAAGCATGGCAACACCCAATTCAGTAAAAGCATAAGGAGGTCTCCTGATACCTCCTCTTTTTGAGGTCACAATTTGTGACCTCAAAATATCGAATTCCTTTTCTGTAAGCTGAAACATAAAATCAGTAGGAAATCTATCAAGATTACGTTTAACACTTTGATTTAATACTTTAGTATCGGTTTGATACATTTCGGCTAAATCAAAATCAAACATAACATATTTGCCTCTGATCTCGAAGATTTTATTTTGAATAAGTTGGAGTTCCATAATCTGGTTTGATGATTTATCTGCAAAAATAATTTTGTAAAATCGAAAATGAAAGAAGTAATTTGAATTGTTGACGTTTTACATGAATAAATTTATAATTTGCACATTTTCCGAAAATATGTGTATCTTTGTCGCCGGAATTGAAACAAATCATTTAAATTTTGTTTCAATCACCGATGGGGGTGCCTTTATTAAATACGGGCTGAGATCATACCCTTTGAACCTGGACGGATAATGCCGTCGAGGGAAAAAGCAAGTCTCCGTTATAATTTTTGGACTCTCAGAATAAATTATTAATCAACAATTTAATTAATTTGTTATGAGAAAATTTTGTATGGCAGTTTCTGTGCTGCTTGCCTTTGTGTCAGTTTCGGCACAATCGACACAGAAAAAAGATTCGTTGCACATCATGCTGGATGAGGTTACTGTTTCGTCCTTGCGTGCCAATGAAAAGTCAGCCGTTTCTTACAGCAATGTATCCGCTGAAGAAATAGAAAAAAGAAATGCAGGTCAGGATATTCCTTATCTGTTGTCACTTACACCGTCTTTTGTTGCGACTTCAGATGCAGGAACAGGTATTGGCTACACGGGTTATCGTATTCGAGGTACAGATGCCAACCGGGTAAATGTAACGGTGAATGGAGTGCCGATCAATGATTCTGAATCTCATGGGGTGTTTTTTGTGAATATGCCTGATTTTGCATCATCACTGTCGTCTGTTCAGATTCAGCGTGGTGTAGGGACTTCTACAAATGGCGCTGCAGCTTTTGGAGCCAGTATCAATATGCAGACTGAAAAACTCAATCCTGAAGCGTATGCAGAAATTTCTTCAACCTATGGTTCTTTCAATACGAATAAAAATATGTTGAAAGCAGGAACCGGATTGATTAATAAACGATGGGCTTTTGATGCGCGTTTGTCAAACATCACTTCCGATGGATATATTGACAGGGCCTGGGTAGATATGAAATCATATTATTTTGCAGGTGGATATTATGGCGAAAAGTCCACGCTGAAGTTTGTCACCTTTGGAGGTAATGAAAGAACTTATCAGGCTTGGAACGGGGTCTATTCCGATTATCTTTCAACTAATCGTACTTATAACGAATTGGGTAAATATAAAGATGCCTATGGAAATACCAAATTTTACGACAATCAGACGGATAATTATACTCAAAATCATTATCAGTTTCATTGGAATCAGGTATTGAATGATGAATTGTTTTTCAATGCATCTGCTCATTATACTCCCGGGAAAGGATATTATGAAGAATACAAAAAAGATAGTGAATATGTTAAATATGGTTTAATTCCTGATTCGATTAATGGAGTTGCATTAAAAGAAACTGATTTAGTAAGGAGAAAATGGCTGGATAATCATTTTGGTGGTTTGATTTGGGCTCTTAATTATCAGAAAAATAATGTGAGCGCCTCATTAGGAGGAGGAATAAACAGGTATGACGGGGATCATTTCGGTAAGGTAATATGGGTGAGAAACGCTCAGAATCTGGATGTGGACCATGAATGGTACAGGAGTCATGCCGTTAAAGATGATGCCAATGTGTATTTGAAATCTAATATTAATTTGCTTGATAAGTTCACCGCAACTGTTGATTTGCAATATCGCTACATCCGGCATATAATGAAGGGACAAAATGATAAGTTTGATACATTAACGCTTGCTATGCGTCCGCTTGATATTGATAAAATTTTTCATTTCTTCAATCCAAAATTTGGTCTGACGTATCAAATAGATAACAATCAGGATGTTTATGGTTCATTTTCAATCGCAAACAGAGAACCGAATAGAAATAATTATACAGATGCAGGTAAAGATGAACATCCGCTTAGTGAAAGGTTGTTTGATACAGAACTCGGTTACAGGATAAAGAATGAACGATTTGTCGCAGGTGTGAATGCCTATTACATGAAATATAAGAATCAATTGGTACTGACTGGAAAAATCAGTGAAATTGGAGAACCGCTGACTTCTAATGTGGCTGATAGTTATCGCGCAGGAATAGAATTGATCGCTGGGTTGAATTTGTTTGCCGGCTTCCGTTGGGATGGAAATATGACACTTAGTCAAAATAAAATATTCAATTTTACAGATGTAGCTTACGTATATAATGCAAACTATGATCCCATTGATAAAGTTGAAGCATTATATGAAAAAACGGATATAGCTTATGCACCCAATATCATACTGAACAGCAACCTGAGTTATACTTTTAAGAATTTTGAAGCAGCATTTAATAGCCAGTATGTTGGGAAACAGTTTCTTGATAATACATCCAACAATGAAAAAGCAATGGATGCATATTTTGTAAACAATCTGTCACTAAGATATTCTCTACCGCTCAGAAATATTCGTTCAATTGATTTTTCTTTGATGGTTAATAATATCTTTAATACCAAGTATGAAACAAATGGTTATGCCTGGTCCGAATTCTATCCGGGAGATGATACACGTTATAATTATAGATATTTATTTCCACAAGCAGGAATCAACTTTTTAGCCGGTATTACATTTAAATTTTAATCGGAGATTACCCACATACCATAAACAGGGTATGAAAATACCATTACCCTGTTATTGCAGCAGCTTTCGGGCTGTTGTATTTTTGCATTATCATTGAAAAAGTAATTTATCTTTAATCCAATTAAATAAAAAGGTATGTCAAAAATTGCAAAGAATTTAACTGAACTGGTAGGAAACACCCCGTTGGTACAACTATCAAATTATGCGGTTAATAAGAGATTAACTGCTAATGTGATTGTTAAGCTGGAATCGTTTAATCCGCTCGGTTGTGTAAAAGAACGTATTGCACTCTCTATGATCGAGGATGCTGAAGCAAAAGGAATCCTGAAAAAAGGCGTGGAAATTGTCGAGCCAACCAGTGGAAATACTGGTATCGGTCTTGCTTTTGTCGCTGCAATTAAAGGTTATAAGCTAACTCTTACAATGCCCGAAACCATGAGTGTGGAGCGTCGGAATCTGTTAAAAGCGCTGGGGGCTAATCTGGTGTTGACACCCGGACCAGAAGGAATGAAAGGAGCAATAGCAAAAGCGAATGAAATCGCGAAAGAGAAAGGAGCTTTTCTGCCACAACAATTTGAAAATGCTGCGAATCCGAAAGTTCATGCAGAAACAACCGGAGAAGAAGTCTGGAGAGATACGGATGGAAAAGTCGATATTTTTGTCGGTGGTGTAGGTACTGGCGGTACAATAACCGGAGTGGGTGCAATTTTGAAAAAGTATAATCCTAATATTCAGGTTGTGGCTGTTGAACCGGCTGATTCTCCGGTTTTGTCAGGTGGAAATCCAGGCCCTCATAAAATTCAGGGTATCGGAGCAGGTTTCATCCCAAAAAATTTCAATCCTGAAGTAGTTGATGAAATCATACAGGTTTCGAATGATCAGGCAATCCTTACTGCACGTCAGTTGGCTAAGGAAGAAGGTATGTTAGTGGGGATTTCATCCGGAGCGGCGGCTTATGCGGCAACTCAACTGGCACTTCGTCCGGAAAACAAAGGGAAAAACATCGTGGTGCTGTTGCCTGATACCGGTGAGCGTTATTTATCCACGCTGCTTTATGCATTTGAAGAATATCCACTTTAATTAATTCACACATAAATATATTCATAATATGTCAATAAACTATAAATTTGAGACCCTGCAAGTGCATGCAGGTCAGGAAGTTGAAAAAACTACTAACTCAAGGGCAGTGCCTATTTATCAAACCACATCCTATCTTTTTGATGACGCTCAACACGGAGCAGATTTATTCGGATTACGAAAGTTTGGAAACATCTATACCCGTCTGATGAATCCTACTACCGATGTTTTCGAAAAAAGAATAGCAGCTCTCGAGGGAGGAGTTACGGCATTGGCAACATCATCGGGACAATCTGCTCAGTTCATAGCACTTAATAACATCCTGGCTGCCGGGGATAATTTTGTTTCAACGGCGCATTTATACGGCGGAACTTACAATCAGTTTAAAGTGCAGTTCAAACGTCTTGGCGTTGAGGTACGTTTTACTCCGACGGATGAACCAGCTGAATTTGAAAAACTGATTGATGATAAAACAAAAGCCATCTATCTTGAAACCATCGGCAATCCGGATCTGAACATCCCTGATTTTGATGCTATTGCTGAAGTAGCAAAGAAATACGACATACCTTTAATCGTGGACAACACCTTCGGTGCCGGTGGTTATCTTTTCCGTCCAATTGAACACGGAGCGGCAATCGTGGTTGAATCTGCCACAAAATGGGTGGGCGGACACGGTACTTCAATCGGAGGTGTTATTGTCGATAGTGGTAAATTTAACTGGGGCAATGGTAAATTTCCTGCTTTTACAGAACCTTCGGAAGGATATCACGGACTGGTTTTCTGGGATGTATTTGGAACGGATGGTCCGTTTGGGAATATTGCGTTTAACATACGTGCCCGTGTAGAAGGGCTTCGTGACTGGGGTAATGCCATCAGTCCGTTTAATTCCTTCCTGCTGATTCAGGGTATTGAGACTTTATCGTTGAGAATGGAACGCCATGTGGCAAATGCTCAGGCTTTGGCTGAGTGGCTCGAACAACATCCGGCAGTAGAATATGTGAATTATCCCGGTTTGAAAAGCAGCAAATATCATGAACTGGCCAAAAAATACCTGAAAAAAGGTTTTGGTGGTGTGTTGACATTTAAACTCAGAGGAGATGCCGGGCTGGCTGATAAATTGATTGATAATGTGAAGTTGTTGAGTCACGTTGCCAATGTCGGGGATGCAAAATCTTTGATTATCCATCCCGCAGCTACGACGCACGAACAATTATCTCCGGAAGATAAAAAAGCAGCAGGTGTTGAACCCGGACTGCTTAGAATTTCTGCCGGAATAGAAAATATTGACGATATCAAAGCAGATATACAACAAGCGATTGATAAATTGTAAGTTGAATTTTTATCCTAAGTATAATTAGCAGAAAACGGGTAGCGGAATTAAATCCGGCTACCCGTTTATCTTTTTTACCCGTTTATTTTTTAATTTCAGGATATGCGATTCTGGTGTGATACATATTCATGATTTTTTCTTTGAAAATTGCTTTGACCGTTTCTACATCCCTGAAACTGATTGGTGCTTCTTTGAATTGTCCATCTGCAATCTGACTATTAATCATGTCTTCCACGCAATTATTGATACTTTCTTCTGTATAGTTCTTCAAACTCCTGGCCCTCGCTTCTACCGCATCGGCCATCATAAGAATCGCGGTTTCCTTTGTGTCGGGCAATGGTCCCGGGTAGGTGTAAACAGATTCATCGGGTGTTTTACCAGGATTTGCATTGATAAATGAATTATAGAAATATTTTGTTTTGCTTAATCCGTGGTGTGTTGTGATAAAATGAATAATTTGTTCGGGAAGATGCTCTTTTTTAGCAATCTCCACCCCGTCATAAACATGTCCGATGATGGTTCTGGCAGCAACTTCAAAATCTAGTTCACTTAATGGATTGTTTCCGCCAAATTGATTTTCAATAAAAAACTCCGGATGTTTCATTTTGCCTATATCGTGATAAAGTGCTCCGGTTCTGACCAGCAGACTATTTGCTCCAATTTTCTTTGCAGCTTCTGTTGCGAGATTAGATACCTGAAGTGTATGCTGAAAGGTGCCCGGTGCTTTTTCTGCAAATTTCATCATTAAATCACTGTTGATATTGGTAAGTTCCAGAAGTGTTACAGATGAAATCAATCCAAATATCTTTTCGAAAATATAAATCAACAAGTAGGCAAGAAGTAAAAAACTACTGCTAATTGTAAAATATATCAGAGGTTGCCAGTAAATACGTTTGAGCTCTCCTTCGCTGATAAACTCCAACGCCAGATAAATCAAAAAATGAGCAATCAGGATAATCAAAGCAGTTTGGGCTAATTGAGACCGTTGTGTCATATCTTTTAAACTTGATACTGCGGTCATTCCGATAGCTATCTGTATCAACATAAACTGAAATGGGTTGTCAACCATCAGCGAAATAATCGCGATTGTAATAATGTGAGCAAACAGTGCAGTACGGGAGTCGAAAAACACCCGTATGATAATTGGCAACAATGCAAAAGGTAAAACAAAATAACTGACGGAGGTATATTGAATGATTACAGAAGCTAGTCCAATCATGATTAATATCATTAGGTTGATAAAAATCATGTTGTTTAAATCATTAAAAATTCTGGGTCTGAATAAATAAAGGTATAGGAAAAACAACACAATAAGACCGGTTATGATGATTATCTCTCCGATTAAAACCAATGTAGAACGCTGAAATGACGATTTACGCTTATCATATTCAATTTTCATTGAATTTAAAATCAAGTAGAGTTCTTCATTTACAATTTCTCCTCTGTCAATAATACGTTCCCCTGCCTGTATAATTCCAGAGGTCAGTGAAAGATTTTTCAATAACTCTTTTTTTGATAAGTCTGAAATAATACTATCATATTTGAGATTTTCAGTTAAATACAAGTTAATATTATAAGAACCAATTATGGTTGGAGTAGATTTAATGAATTCCTGATAGGCTGTTTTCGGGGAAAAAACGTCATTAGAGTTAAGCGTATGTATTACTTTATTTGGTAAAATACAGTTAATTTGTTCGGTTTTTTCTTCACTTAACTTTTGGTGTTGTTCAGCAGAAACAATACCTTTTTCATATATAGATTTAAATTTACTCCAGATTAATTTGTCAAATTGATGTTCTTCTCCATGCTTTTCAAAATAATCTTTCTTAAATCTGGAGTATTGTTCATATAAAACCGTGGTGTCTAATGTATAAAAAGGAATAAAATTTTGAAGAATCACCTTTTTTTCCTGTTGAATTTGATTTTCACTTTTATAAACTGGAAAATCAAATGAAGAAGTAATGAGATCGTAAGACCAGGGTTTTCCAATTTCAAACTGATATTTAAAAGAGTCCTGATTTGGTAACAAATATGCAATTATCGTGATGATTCCAATAAATAAAAGAGATTTCATCAGATTTTGCAGGTTATTTTTTGATAATTGAATTTTCATTGGGAATATAAAATTTATGTTTTATCAATATTCAAACGTTTGATTTTTAATCGATTGACTAATTCCGAATTAGTGTTAATTGTCAAAAATAATATAAATGACCAAAATTTTGTATTTGAATGCAAATATATTAAAAATTAAGTACTTTTGTAGATTACTTTCAGCTTAATAAACCAATTAATATGTACGGATTAATTACACTTCCTTTAGTCCCGTTACGAACAAATGATAACGAACGGAGTGAAATGGTTACACAGTTACTTTTCGGTGAATATGTAAAAATACTTGAAAATAACGAAAAATGGCTTTATATTGAGAATGTTACAGATAATTATAAAGGTTGGGCAGATGCAAAAATGATTACACTTGTTACTGATAGCGCATTTCAGACAAGTTATCAAGTTAAAGTTAACCGTTTAGTTCATGCATATAATATTATATTCAATACCAGATTAAATCAAAGAAAACATATTCCGGGCGGAAGTTTAATATACAATCTGAATAATGATGAATTTTTAGTAGGTAGTGAATTTTGGAGTTTAATTGAACCGGATGCAGTTACAAGTGGTAAATTTACTGCACATCAGATCATAGAAACTGCAATGCAATATTTAAATACACCTTATTTATGGGGAGGAAAGTCAGTTCTGGGTATTGATTGTTCCGGTTTGGTTCAGGTAGTTTATTCTATCGGGGGTTATAACTTGCCAAGAAACGCTTTTATGCAGGTAGAACAGGGAGAACTTGTTGATTTTCTTAGCGAGTCGTTACCAGGAGATCTTGCTTTTTTTGGAAGTGAAGATGGCAATATAACGCATGTTGGAATTTTAATTGATAACGCTACTATAATTCATTCCTCAGGATGGGTGAAAATTGAAAATATTGACTCTCAGGGAATTATTTCATCTGTTACCGGAGAATACACTCATCATTTGCGGGTTATTAAGCGAATTATCAGTTAAAAGACGAGTAAAATAAAGCTGTAAAGTGTACCAAATGCACCAATAAATATAATTATGATGCCGATAATACGGTTCAAGAGTTTTAAACCTATATAACTTAACTTATTTCTAAATTTTTCTACAAAAAAAGTCAATACATTCCACCAAAGATATGCACCTCCAAGAATTGATAATATTCCAAAAATCAGATGAAATATAGTTGTGTTTTTATCTAAAAATTCAAATCTGGCAAAGAGGGCTATTAAAATTAATAGAATAAGGGGATTTGACAAAGTGAGTATGAAAGAACTTATAAAATCACTCATCAAGTTGTTATTGTTTTGATTGGGTAAAGGTTGTCTTGCCGGATTATTTTTATAGATGAAAATACCAAAGAATATTACAACTAAACTTCCAATAATCTGTATGATGATTTTTTTTTCTTCTAAAAAGTCAATAACAAATCCTATAAAAAAAAGAGCGATTATTGTGTAAAACAAGTCAGATGTGGTGGCGCCAAGACCAGTTGCAATACCATGTTTACGCCCTCTGTTTAAAGTACGTTGTACACATAGCATCCCGATGGGTCCTAACGGAACGGATATAAATAATCCAATGATAAATCCTTTGATTATAGTTTCAATCATGTTTGTGTATAGAATCGCAAAGATAACTTTTTTGTGTATAAATAGCCAATTGTTTAATAAAGTAGTTGACAATCTAACTAACTTTATTATTATTTATTCTGAACATTCTTAAAATGAGCTATTAAAAAATTAAATTAAATCTTTTTCTTGTTTTTATTTGGTTATTCCCTTGAAAGTGTCTATCTTTGCACCCGCTTTGAGAGATAAGCTATCCAAGATGAAAAGTTATCAGCAATAGAAAAGGTTTTAGGTTAAATAAAAGCAGAGTAAAATTTCAAAAAATTTTGCTGGGAA
>JAQWCZ010000240.1 GCA_028705705.1 Paludibacter sp. | reverse complement strand
AACAACCAATTTAAAAAATCTATTCATTTGTTTCATCTGCAAATTATTATTTTTCTTTATTAACTTTCACTATTCTCCGACTAATTTTATTTCTGTATTTTTGCCCATGTTGTAGTTTATTTCGCAAAACAAATATACAACATGGGGGTGAAACCTCCGGGGAGTAACCCCTCTTATTTATTTTTTAGTCGGACAGTAGTGAAATTTTATATGTATTAATGAATTTGACAACAATTTAAGAACTGGATTTCAGCAGGCTGTTATTGATAAAATTCGTATCTGTTCCCGACTTTCCTGTATTTGGTATTTGAGATAAATGAGATTCCATCTAACACTTGCTTCAAATCATCTTTCAGGTCCAACTTACCATAAATCTTATCAATAGTCTTTGTTGATGCAACATCAACTTCAATATTATAATATCTGGAAACCTGTTTAAGAATATGTGCCAAATCTTCATCCGAGAAACTTAAATACCCTTCTGTCCATGAAGTATATTCTTCCAAATTTTCTATATTATCAATCTGTATATTTGTACTACCATCAACCACTGTAGCTCTTTGGTTGGGCGTAAGAAACACTTCTTTTGCTCCGGTTTCTTTAGATTTCATACTCACAGAGCCCTCTACCAATATTACACTGCTTGCATTATCCTGCATATAAGATTGAACATCAAACCGGGTCCCATAAACTTTCAGTTCAAAAGCACCAGTTTTCACAAAGAAAGGCATTTCCTTATTGTGAGTAACATCGAAAAAGGCCTCACCCATTAATTGCACCTCCCTGGATTTACCACTAAATGAAGGAGGGAATATTAACGTGGAACCAGAATTAAGCCATACCTTTGTGCCGTCGGAAAGTGTAATAACAGAACGTTTTCCAAAAGGGACTATCATTTTATTACATCCATCACTAACAACATCCTGAACAATAATATTCGCTTCATTCACCTTGATTCGAGAGCCATCTGCAGAATACTCAATGGCTGATTGCTTGGTCTGAATAGGGAAGTTATTTCCGTCTGACAGAACTAAAATGACATCTTTCTCATTGCCCGTTAATGAATTGTCGAAAAAGCTGTTGTTAGCGTACTCGGGTGTTGAATTTTCAGTATTAAAAAAATAAAAAAGCCCACCTCCTACACCTATTAGAAGCAGTATAGCAGCAGCATATTTTAAATATCTGAATTGAATGCGGTTTGTTTGCTTTATTACAATTTCATTCCACAGTTCATTTTTACGATGAGCTGCTTGTTGAAATTTTCTAACATGCAACCCACTAACAATTTCTACAGCAAGATTTATCTCAAATCGCTTTTGGGGAAAACTCTCAATTAGATTATCCAGCTCCTGCTTTTTATCCGGATTTCTTACTAATTCTATGAAATCCTTATCTAATATTAAATCTTCAGTCGTATATCTATCAAAACATTCAATTTTCATTTTCTTGTGTATTTACATTACATATGAGAAGAACAATCAACAATCTGGACATTATAAATGATTTTTTTAACAAATTTGTCTACATTCATTTAATCCTAAGATTTATTTGTCGTTAGCTATAGTGCAAAAATTTTTCATAAGTATTATTGAAAACAAATTTCATGAACATGCTCAAGTTAAATTCAGTTCCCTTTTGATTTCATTTTTGCATCTTCATCAGTTATAAAACTCATAAAAAATCTCCCACTATTAACAATCCGTTTCTCTACTGCGATGCGAATTGATTTTATTGTACGATAGATTGATTTATAACATGAATCAACGGAGATATTTAATATTGAAGCTATTTCATCATAAGGAATATCCTGTTCGAACCTCAGATACAGAATTTCTTTTTGTTTATTTGTGAGATTACCAACACACTCATTGATTGTCGCATGGAGAAATTCTTTTTCTTCTTTCTCTGATGTATCAGCATCCGGACTTTTAAAATAATCAAAAGAACCTTCCGGCAATTGATCCATTGAAATAGTCCTCTTTTTTTCGTTTAGTTTTAAAAATAACTGACGTCGGAAACTTGTAATCAAATACCCTTGTAAATTTCTCACAAGTCTAATTTTTTTTCTGTACTTCAGGATGCTTACAAATACTTCCTGAATCGAATCTTCAACAATTTCAACATCTGATGTATATCGCATGCCATAATCGTACAGCAAATCATAATTTTTCAGATATATCTGAGACAATGAATTTTCATTTCCGTCCTCAATAAATTGATTCCAGATTTCAGTCTGAGTAAATTCTTGCTGGGTAAGTTCTTGCGATTCCTTTGATTTTTGCATGACAATACAAACAAAGTGTGATTTTTTTACTTCTACTATAGTATATTTAATATAATGAGAGAGAACACGTAAAATCTGGACATGAATGATAAAAAAATCATTTATGCCCCGTAAAGATAAAAAGAAATCGTAAAAATTGGTAAGTAAAATTTAAATTATAGTCCCAATGGGATTGCCCGGATATTAAAAGAGTTTGATCATGGCAAGAGTCTAGGGGGAAGATAAACAGAGATTATGGGAACTACTGATCATCTTAATATAAGTGCCGTAAACGTTTTGGTGGCATGGAAGCCGGTGCGTTAAAGTGCATCAAAGTGCTGGAAGAGGAAAGCGCCTTTCTCAATCGTATGTATGTCAATTTAGCATCGGAAAATCATTTAATTAAACTGATTTCCCCAACTCCTGATACCCCTCGTACAACTTCTGATAAACCGCAACCTGCTCCGGCTGCGGCACATACGTTTTCTCAAATCCTTTTCCCATCACGAACTGGGCATGGGCAATATCCCGGTGAACGCCCGCTACAACGGCTGCAAACATGGCGGCACCCAATGCACAGGTTTGTTCTGAGGCAGCCACCTGAATCGGCATATTCAGTACATTGGCTAAAATTTGCATCACGAAAGGCGATTTCTTTGCAATACCACCCAGTGCAATTACGCCTCTGATTGGAATACCTTCCTCACGGAAACGTTCGATGATGGCTCTTGAGCCGAATGCAGTAGCTTCCACCAACGCACGGAAAATACGAGGTGCATCCGAGCCCAGAGTTAAGCCGGCAATGACTCCTTTCAAGGATTGATCCGCATCGGGTGTACGGCGTCCATTCATCCAGTCGAGCGCAATGATGCTACTTTCACCGGCCGGAATTTTTTCCGCTAATTTGGTTAGTTGGGGAAGCATCCGTGAAGCATATTCATCAACCAATTTTTTGTGTTTTACCGGGTCGGTTATATCAGGAAAGATATTCATCAGCGGCCACATCAGCAGATTTTTATACCAGGCGTAAATATCACCGAAGGCCGACTGTCCGGCTTCCATGCCTATCATGCCCGGGACAATGGAGCCATCTACCTGTCCGCTTATACCCCTCACGAGCACATCCCTCATTTCCGCTTCCGGAGCAATCAACATATCGCAGGTAGAAGTACCTATGACCTTGCTCAAGCAATAGGGTTTTATCTCCCCTCCGACAGCTCCGAAGTGAGCATCCAGCGCCCCTACACCTACCCGTGTCGAGGTTGACAAACCCAGCCGTTGCGCCCATATATCCGACAAACAACCCACCGCAACATCACTTGTCAGGGTTTCATCGCACATATTTTGACGAATAACTGCTAAACGCTCATCCAGCAAAGCAAGAAATTCTGCCGGAGGAAATCCGTCCCAATCGGCATGCCACATCGCTTTATGTCCTGCAGCACAGCGACTGCGTTGCCATTTATCGGGACGTGCGTTGCCGGTCAGCATAAAGGGTAACCAGTCGCAATGTTCCGCCCATGAAAATACGTTTTTTTCTACCACCTCATCTTCCCTGATTACGTGCAGCATCTTTGCCCAAAACCATTCCGATGAATAAATACCGCCTGAATACT
>JAQWCZ010000239.1 GCA_028705705.1 Paludibacter sp. | reverse complement strand
ATTGTCGATGGCGCCAATATATTTTACCACCAACTGTTTATTTTCCTTTTGCAGGATAAACACATGGGGTGTTTTGGTGGCGCCATATTGCGGGAAAATTTGTTGTCCGGCATCCACCAAATAGGGGAATGTGAATTTCTTTTCAGCATGCTTCTTTTGCATGGCTTCATAACTATCGCTGCCGGATACTGCCGGATCATTCGAATTGATGGCAATAACAGGATATCCTTTGGCTTTGTATTTTTGATCTAATGCAATTAACCGGCTTTCGTAGGCTTTGGCGTAGGGACATTCATTACAGGTAAACACCACGATAAATCCTTTGGCATCTTTGTAATCGGCAAGCGATACCATGCGTTCATCCACATTTTTCAACCTGAAGTCGGTGGCTGTATCTCCGGGTTTGTAACCTTGTGCGTAGAGCGAAAGTGTAAGGAACGACAATAATGTGAGTAATGTCAATTTTGATTTTGTTTTCATACTTTCGTTATTTTAAATATTGATCAATAATGGTTGTTAATTCAGCTTTGTGGAGTTGCTTTTCCACGAACTTCAGTTTCTTGCCGTTTTTGTAGAAGACTGTTGCAGGAATGGAACCCGACCAACTTTTATCTACCTTTGGCATCCAGTAATTCATGCGTTTGGTGTCGTCGAGCAGATATACATCGGCAGTTATCTGATTATCTTTTAAAAATGGTAACACTTCCGATTTCAGGTTGTCTTTGTCATCTACTGAAACTAAAATCATCCTGAAATCTTTTCTGGAGGAGAGTTTGTTGTTGACTTCCATAAAATCCGGGATTTCCCTTACGCAGGGTCCGCACCAGGTTGCCCAGAAATTGACGACGTACAACACATCATCTTGTTTGTCCGTAATTTTTTCTAAAGCCTCGTACTTTATAATTTCCTTAAAGGTGCTTGCTGGTTTCTCCTGCGCATGTGCTGCAAATAGTAAACCTGATGTCAGTAATGTTATGATTAATCTGTACATGAATCTTTTTATTTAATTGTTGTTGCTATTTTGTATTGATTACAATTATACATCCAACTAAAAACGGGCTTGATTTGTTCAGGATTAAACAATTTTTATAATTTATACGAATCAGGTCTTGTAAAGTGCTTTCTTCTGCTTCCGTAGGAAGCGAACTCATTCACAAAAACAACTTTTATGGACTCACATGTCTTATATGGTTCAATATAAGTTCTTTATTGTTTTTATTGAGATTGTGTTTTTTATTGTTGGTAAAAAAAAGCAGACTTTCTCCTTTACGGAAAAAGTCTGCTACAAGGATATATGGATATAACGAATTAGTATCCCCTGATTGCTTCAATACCCGGTAGAACCCGTCCTTCGATAGCTTCCAGTAAAGCGCCCCCTCCGGTTGAAACGTAAGATACGCCGTCGTATAAACCGAATTTGTTTACACAGGCAACCGAATCACCACCACCTACTAATGAGAAGGCACCGTTTTTCGTTGCTTCCACGATGGCGTTACCCACGGCACGTGAACCAGATGTGAAGTTGTCGAACTCGAATACGCCGGTAGGACCGTTCCACAGGATAGTTTTGGATGCTTTGATTACATCAGCGAAAATTTGTTCTGTTTCGGGACCGATGTCCAAACCTTCCCAGCCTGCAGGAATTTCATCCACTTTTACAAAGCCTGTTTTTGCATCATTGCTGAAACTATCAGCAATTTTTGCATCTACGGCCAAAACGATATTAACACCGTTTTTCTTAGCCTTTTCAAGTAATTCGAGCGCTAAATCGAGTTTGTCATCTTCGCAGATTGAGTTGCCGATTTTACCACCGAGGGCTTTGGTGAAGGTGTACGTCATGCCACCGGCAATGATGAGATTGTCAACTTTAGTCAGCAAGTTTTCGATGATTTCAATTTTCGATGAAACCTTAGAACCTCCCATGATGGCGGTAAACGGACGAGCTGTATCTTTCATGATTTTCTCTACAGCATTCACTTCTTTTTCCATCAGATAACCAAACATCTTGTTGTTTTCATCGAAATGTTTAGCAATCAAAGCAGTCGAAGCATGGGCCCGGTGCGCAGTTCCAAAAGCATCGTTAACATAACAATCGGCATAAGATGCCAGGGTGGCAGTAAATTTCTGCTGACTTCCCTTTACCGCTTTTTTAGCTTCTGCTTTTTCTTCTTCGGTTGCAAATTCACCACGGGGTTTCCCTTCTTCTTCAGCATAGAATCGCAAATTTTCAAGCAACAAAGCTTCTCCTCCTTTCAACTCGGCAGCCAGTGCAGCAGTTTCTTCTCCCATACAATCCGGTGCAAATTTCAAATCCACACCCAGTAATTTCGATACATGGGGTACAATCACTTTCAAAGAATATTTTGGATCCGGATTCTTTTTCGGACGACCCATGTGTGATGCAATGATCAATGCACCGCCATCAGCCAGGATTTTCTTCAGGGTAGGTAAAGCTGCCCGGATACGGTTGTCATCTGTAATCATAAAGTTTTCATCCACCGGAACGTTGAAATCCACACGAACGAAGGCCTTTTTGCCTGCGAAATTAAATTTGTCGATAGTTTGCATAATTCATTTTTTTATGGTCAAACGACTAAGGTCTAAAGTCTAAAGTTTGACGTAAAAAGCCAAAAATTGTCGTTTGACGTTAGACGTTTGTCGAAAACCAAATTTGTTTATTATTAATTTGTTTTAAATTCGTATTTCACCTTTTTCAATTCCTGATTGGCCTCCACAATTTTCTTTTTCAGATTTTCTTTGTAAGTAATCAGTTTTTCCTGTAACGCCACATCGCCTGTGGCCATCATTTGCACGGCAAGGATAGCAGCATTCTGAGCAGCATTGATACCAACAGTTGCTACCGGAATGCCCGGAGGCATTTGGACAATGGCAAGGAGTGCATCCATGCCATCCAGACTGGCATTGATAGGTACTCCGATAACCGGAATAGTAGTCATTGACGCGATAACTCCCGGTAAGTGTGCAGCCATACCAGCAGCGGCAATAATAACCTGAATGCCGTTTTCACGGGCTTTAGTAGCAAAAGCCTCCACTTCTTTGGGTGTTCGGTGAGCCGACAAAGCATTGATTTCAAACGGAATCTGGAATTCGTTCAATAAAACAGCAGCCTTCTCCATCACCGGCAGATCAGATGTGCTACCCATAATTATACTTACTTTTGGGGTCATAAATATAGTTTTGATTCTTTAATGTCTAATGTCTAATGTCTAATGTCTAATGTCTAATGTCTAATGTCTAACGTCAACTGTCTACGATTAGACGCTTTCCGCTTTCCACTCTTTGTTATTCTTTATTCGCTCTTCGCTGAAAAACTATCCTACCAACTCCGCATACGCTTCAGCAGATAACAGATTGTTAAGCTGTGTTGCGTCAGCAATTGCCAGTTTAACCATCCAGCCTGCTCCGTATGGATCGTTGTTGACCAATTCAGGTTCATTTTCCAACGCGCTGTTTAATTCCAGCACTTCACCTGAAACAGGCATAAATAATTCAGATACAGTTTTAACAGCCTCCACGGTTCCGAAAACATCACCTTCAGCCAGTTTCTCGCCAACGGTTTCTATTTCTAAATAAACGATTTCACCTAGTTCGTTTTGCGCATAATCAGTGATGCCAACGTACGCTACATCACCTTCCACACGAATCCATTCGTGTTCTTTGGTGTACTTTAATTCAGCCGGAATATTCATGATAATTGTTTTATATTGTTATTAAATTGATACTTTACAATACAGTGGAAAATGATCAGAACCTTGTGTCTTATTATCCAATTTTAAAGATTTGATTTCCAGGGCTTCATCATACAAAATATGATCTATTCTGAATTTTAGCCAGGAATCGCTGAATGTCCATCCCAATCCAA
>JAQWCZ010000238.1 GCA_028705705.1 Paludibacter sp. | reverse complement strand
GACCGCCCGTACCGGATGGGGGGAATCAGATTGCCTGTTAACTTTCAACTGTGGATCCCGGTATAGCAGTATATGGAACCATGCAGATGCCGGATCAGTTACTTTTGCAGGAAAAGGGGATATTTTTATAACAGATTTAGGACCCGGAACATCTTCTACATCAGTCAAAATTTCATCAAAATACCACAATGTCGTTTTGATAGATGGTGTAGGTCAAAGTAAAGTTTACTCCAGTGGTAATGATTATGGCAATATCCATTCAACAGCTTATTCATCTACTCGGACAGCACAGGTCGATAGGACAAACAGCGTTTACACAAAAGGAAATCTGACAGCGGCCTATTCAATTGCACATACAGCATTTGATCACGCTTACAGGCAGTTGTTCCTGAAAAGGACTCCACATCCCTATTTGATTGTAGTGGATGATGTGAATAAAAATACGGAATCACACACTTATTTAACTCATTTTTTCACACCATCGACTAATTCAGTTGTGATTGATGACAATGCAAAAACAGCCACCATTACCGGTTCACGCAACAACTCGAAATGCCTTGCTGTATTTTACAGTCCATCAGGCCCTTTAACTGTTGCAGAAGATAATTCAACCGGCAATAAAGCAGTTGGAGCAAGTGTTCAGGCTGTAAGCGCGAAAATTGTATCGGTGTTTTACCCTTTTGAGCAGAACAGTACTTATCCTGATATCTCCATTTCCGGGACAAGCGACAATATAACTGTTTCTTTCCTATTTGAAGACAACACAACTGAATCTGTAAACATAACGCCGGAAAATATTCAGTAGATACCATAAAAACAGTATAGCATGAAGAAATTGAATTTTTATTAACCCACATAATTTCATCTATTAATATCTAATACAAATTTTTATTAAAATGAAAGAAAAACATTTATTATCAATTATTATAATGCTGATTGCTTTGTTGATGATGCCATGTTTTACGTATGCACAGCATCAACAAGTCAATCTGAATGGAAGCAACAAAGCCACACTTTCATCAGCTTACGAGGAAAAGGTACAAACAAAAACCATTACCGGTCTGGTAACAGATGAGAACAGAGAACCAATTGTTGGCGCTACGGTAATGGAAACAGCATCAAAAATCGGAACCATCACCGATTTTAATGGCAAATTTTCATTAGAGGTCCCGATGCAATCTATGATTCAGATTTCTTATATAGGCTATAAACCAATTCAAGTAAGAGTAGGTAACCAAAATTTTTATGAAATCAATTTGCAAGTAGAAGTAAAAACCTTAGATGAAGTTGTCGTAGTAGGTTATGGAACGCAAAAAAAGATAAACCTGACCGGATCTGTTGTTTCAACGCAGGGAACAGTACT
This sequence comes from Paludibacter sp., assembly GCA_028705705.1. Classification (GTDB taxonomy): domain Bacteria; phylum Bacteroidota; class Bacteroidia; order Bacteroidales; family Paludibacteraceae; genus Paludibacter. The sequence continues at coordinate 2,527 of JAQWCZ010000238.1, read as the reverse complement.
TCAAAAAAGTTCTTCTGTAAACACTTCTCAATCTTTAGCCGGACGTATGCCGGGTGTGGTTGTCAATAACCGGAGTGGAGAACCCGGATCTGACGGTGCCACCATTTTTATCCGTGGTCGCAGTACCTTAGGGGATAATTCTCCTTTAGTTATTGTTGACGGAATCGTATCCGGTGAACCATTGGATCGTATCAATCCGGAAGATATTGAATCCATTAACATTTTGAAAGATGCTTCTGCAGCTATCTATGGAGCACGTTCTGCCAATGGGGTAATTTTGGTAACAACCAAACGAGGTAAAGTTGGTAAACCCGACATTACATTTACGTATGATGTTGGGGGACAGCAACCTACCCGACTTTTACAAATGGCTGATGCGCCGACTTACGCCATGCTTTATAATGAAGTACTGAGTTATGATAATAGTCCGGCCCGATATTCTGAGGAAGAAATTCAAAAATTCAGGGATGGCTCTGACCCCGTTAATTACCCAAATACCAACTGGTTAGATGAAATTGTAAAACCTTTGTCTCTACAACATAAATTTAACATCTCGGTGAATGGTGGTAATAACATAGCTACATATTTTGTATCTGTGGGCGGCAATTATCAAGATGCTATCTATAGAAACAGCGCGACTAAATATTATCAAATCAATGTTCGCTCCAATATTGATGTGAAAGTAACAGATAATTTTAACATTGGCTTTGATTTACTACAAAAAACACAACAAAAAAATTATTCCGCATTTAGTGATGATAATTATGGCATCTTCTGGATGGCAAAAAGGAATAGTCCTACAACCGCTGGTAGATATCCCAATGGTTTGTTAGGCCCGGGTTTAAATCCCATCGCGTTAGTAAGTGATGAAACCGGTTATGACAGATCAAAATTAAACCGGTTTAATTCAAAATTGAGTGCAAAATGGGATCTAAGTACTGTTATTAAAGGTTTTACTGTCGAAGGTAATATATCTTACAATAACACCTCAACATTCCGAAAACTTTGGGAAAAGCCATGGACATACTATCAATATGATCCAATCAGTGAAGAATATAATGAAAAAATATCAACCCATTTCCCTACCCCGGCTTTATCAGAATTCTATACTCCGGACTACTCTTTAACACTCAATGCAATAGCCAATTATCAACGTCTGTTTAATGAAATTCACAACGTGGGCATCATGGTTGGATTTGAACAAAACAGTTATAGAAGAGATAATCTTTCTGCATCAAGAAGTAAATACTCTTCAGATGCACTTGACGAATTGTTTGCAGGTGATGCCGACAAAAATTTTCTTGACAACAGTGGTTCTGCTACCGAAACGGCAAGAAGAAGTTTCTTTGGTCGTGCATCGTATGATTATAAAGGTAAATATCTGTTCCAGTTTATTTCCCGTTATGATGGCTCCGAAAATTTTCCGAAAGATAAAAGATGGGGATTCTTCCCTGGAATTTCTTTGGGTTGGAGATTGTCTGAGGAAAACTTTATTAAAGATAATATCCGCAATATTGATAACTTGAAATTACGTGCTTCCTACGGAGAACAAGGGAACGACCAGGTTGCAGCTTTTCAGTACCTGAACACTTTTGTTTACGGTCGAAATCAAATTTTCGGAGGAACGGAAGTAAATGGCATCTATGGAGGTATAATACCAAATCCTGATATTACCTGGGAGGTTGCAAAAACATACAACCTGGGGTTGGATGGTGATTTTTTTAATGGTAAATTAAGTTTTGTAGCTGAAGTATATACAACCCGAAGATCCAATATACTTTGCCCTTTAAATGCTTCGATTCCTGCCTATACAGGACTGGTTGCCTCTCTACCTGATGTTAACATAGGTATTGTTAATAATAAAGGTTTTGAACTACAACTTGCTCATAATAATAAGTTGAATGATTTCCAATACAGCATCTCAGGCAATTTCCTGTTTGCCCGTAATACGGTTGTTTATATGAATGAAACTCCGTGGGGTGAAGGACAAGAATACATGAATCAGGAAGGTCGTCCAATGGGTTCAAAGTTGCTGTACCAAGTAATTGGCATTAACAGAACCGCTGAAGACCTGGTAAACTATCCTCAAATGCCGGGTGCAAAATTAGGAGATTTTATTTTTGCTGATCTTAACAATGATAGTACCATAACCAGTTTGGACAGATATCGTAATGATTTAACTAATATTCCGGAGATTGTTTATGGACTAACTTTTCAAGGAAACTGGAAACAACTTGATTTAATGATTTTATTCCAGGGTCAGGCTCGGGCAAAGCAATATATCTATCCTAACAACGATCCGGTTGTTGGAAATGTAGAACAATATGCTATTGATGGCCGATGGACACCGGAAAATATAAACGCATCCAAACCCAGACTGGGCGGTACCATCAACAATGGTAGTCCGACACCAGCTGATTATCACTATAAAGATGCATCCTTCTTACGACTGAAAAACGTGGAAATTGGCTATACCATTTCCACCAAGAATTCGGGAGGAATGAAAAATCTGAGGTTTTATGTGGGA
>JAQWCZ010000009.1 GCA_028705705.1 Paludibacter sp. | reverse complement strand
AATCGAGGAAGCGTTGACTTACTCGCAGGCCAACTGTGTGGATGGCACCGTCCTGTTTGCTTCCCTGCTGAAAGCCATCGGCATTGATCCGGTGTTGATCCGTGTTCCCGGCCACATGTTTCTGGGATTCTATGTGAATAGAAAACACACCAAAATGGAATTCTTAGAAACAACTTTATTGGGTACCGAAGAAACCGGACTGAAAGAAGAACTAACCCAGTTTCTCGGCGTTGAATCCTACGATTCCTTTCTCAAAGCCATCGAAAAAGGCAAGGAACGTTACGAGCAATACAAAGATTCCGCTACTTTTAAAATGATTGATATTAAGGAAATCAGAAAGTATATCAAGCCGATAGGGATGTAGGTGTTTTTTAGGTGATTAAGTGAGGTGTTGAAGAGCCAAGAATGTTTATTCAGGTACTATTAGTACCTCGTCAGGTCAGGAGAACCACCATGATTATTTCTCTCCTTTTGGCACCAATGTTTGAAACACATTGGATGTTGAATAAACTCTGGAAGAAAAATATGATTTGATATTATTGCATAGTATTAAACTTCAGGGAGTTTTTATATATTTGCGAATTGTATTACTGACCTGAAATAAGAAATAAAGTACACAATTTATGTATACGTTATCATGCCATGTGCACCTGTTTGGAACCAAAGGTGATGGTAAAAACGAGTTACTAGCAAGCGTAAAAGATGACACTACAACAAGAAAAAATAAACCATTTTGACAAGTGAAAACGGACATAGAAACAATATAACAAATGGGCAAGGATAAAAAATTGATGAAGTAAAATAATACCTATGGCTAAACGATCAAAAGCAGAGTTTGAGAAAAAGGTAAAATAATGGTAGGTTCAACCGTTTATGGATTTGAAGATCAACTATTACAGATTGTAGCTCAGTTAAATACATTGGGTTATGATGTGCTGAATTCTCACTATGGTAGTATTAAGGTAAACCCAAATATGTCTAATCTGGATAATTGTTTGAAAGCAGTTGATGAATGCGATTTGTTTCTTGGTATTATTCGTCCTTATTGTGGCACAGGTAACATTGGAGAAAAGAACATCACATTTGAAGAAATAAAAGAAGCCATCCGATTAAGAAAACCTTATTGGTTTTTAGTGCATCGGGATGTTGTTTACACTCGTCTACTTTTAAAGAAAATGAAACTCAAAAGCGGTGATGAAGTAATCTTTACTGATAATCGACTTTTTGACAAACTTTCCATTGAAATGTATGAGTATGTTATTAAAAACCATATACCGGTTACACTGCGCAATGGCAATTGGGCACAGGAATTTTATCGCTTAGATGAAATGATGGTGTATATCAATGCTCAGTTTACCGATAAAGATTTTATCAATGAAGTAATGAACCCAAAAAATAGCAACGATGGAAAATAGTTTTATCATAGAAAATCTGTTGCAACAGAAACAAGGCGTTCGTTTAGAGTTTAAAGCAAAGCCCAATATTGATGCCATAGCAAAATCCATTACATCATTCATCAACACGCAAGGCGGTGATTTAGTCGTAGGAATTGACGATAATAAAATCGTTCTGGGGATTGAAAACGCACAACAGCAATCCATTGCGATACAAGATGCTTTGGTAGAGTTGATTAAACCTACTGCACCCATTTCGGTTCAGGTAATCAACTATGAGAAAAAAGAAGTTATTCTAATTAGCGTTTGGGAAGGGGCTAAAAAGCCGTATCAATACAAAGGTGATATTTATAATAGAATTGGTAAGATAACTAAAACAACCAATCTTGAGAAACTAGCAAATCTAATTTCGCAACGCAAAAAAGCCGATTTTCACTGGGAGCGGATGCCTGTGCTGGGGGCTGAGTTAACAGATTTAGATATCGTAGAGATTAAACAAACGATTAAGCTTTATCAGGAATACAAGAAAGACGCTAAAATAGAAGATGTAGAAGACTTTTTAATTCAGGTAGGACTGCTTCAAAATGGCAATATTACCAATGCTTGTATGGTTTTGTTTGGTAAAAATCCAATACGTTTTATTCCACAATCAAGAATCAGGCTTACACTATTTCCTGCCAAAACATCAGGAAACCAGTTTATTGATGATAAAATGTTTGAAGGAAACATTTTTAAAAATATCACGGCGATATTTGAATATTTGGATATTGTTTACGGTAAGAATCTAATAGTCAAAGGACTTCTAAGAACTGACAAACCCAATTATCCAGTATTGGCTTTGCGTGAAGGCATCTTAAATGCTATAGTACACCGTGATTATAATTCTGTAAAGGGATTTCTTCAAATATCTATCTATTCAGATAGGACAGAAATTAGCAATTATGGAGCATTGCCTGATGGTATTACAGTCGCTGATTTAAAAGTGGAACATAATTCCATTCTTCGTAATCCTGATATTGCTCAAATGTGTTTTTATAGAAAGCACATAGAAATGCTTGGAACAGGAACGCAAAGAATGATTAGAGATTGTAAGGAGAATAAATTTAACGTTCCTGTTTGGAAACAAAACAATAATATTACTAGTGTTACTTTTCCTGATGTAGCACACAATAGAAAAGATAAATCATCTAGTAATGCTGTAAATGATGCTGTAAATGATGCTGTAAAAAAAGGAATTATTGATACTATAAGCGATACTGTAAATGATGCTTTAATTGATGCTGTAAAAGTTATTAAAACCAATAAAAGTGCTTCAATACTTGAAATTATGGAAAGTACAGGCAAATCAAATGCTACAGCTAAACGTTACTTGCAAATATTAAGAGAGGTAGGGTTAGTAGAATTTAAAGGCGCTGCAAAAACAGGCAAGTATCATTTAACAGCTAAAGCAGAACGCAAATTGAAACAATTATTATCGGACTAAAAGAAGACAATGAGCAATAACACATATTAATTGTCAAAAAAAGACTTAACTATTGATTGAAAGAAAAAAATACTATATTTGCCCTGTGATTGTTCCATTCAGCCATCAATCATCAATTGAAAGAAATCACAATTCCCCTTTTTTCATTTCTTACAACTAAAGACTGTACAAATGAAGGAGAAGAAAAAATTCATACCCAAGCGATTTATCCTGCCGATCATTATTTTTGGTGGACTGATTACTGGTCTCGGTGCTTATACGGTATATATGTCGAAAGCACACATGTACCTGTTTGATGACCCGGCAGCCTGCGTGAATTGCCACATCATGACTCCTTACTATCAGACCTGGTTCCACAATTCGCATGCGAAATGGACCAATTGCAACGACTGTCACGTACCTCAGGATAACATTTTTAAAAAGTATTATTTCAAAGCGATGGATGGATTACTCCATTCGGCTGTATTTACCATGCGTGCTGAACCCCTCGCGATTCGGGCACGCAGAGCCAGTTCGAATGTGGTCATGGAAAACTGCATCCGTTGTCATAATCAACTGAACAATGAATTTGTGGGTACGGGTATGATGTCGTATGATGAGGCACGTGAAGGAAAGGGCAAAGCTTGTTGGGATTGCCATACCTCCGTCGCTCACGGCAAGGAAAGCAACATCGCTTCCACGCCCAATGCCATCGTAACACCATTGCCGGAATCACCGATTCCGGCCTGGTTGAAGAAGGCGATGAGGTAGCGAATAGCGAATAGTGGTTAAAGGGTTTAAAGTTTAAAGAGTCCATTATTCACTATTCGCTGGTCATCTGACTGGAGACTGGAAACTGTTGACCGGAGACAATTAAAAAAACCTCTCCACAAACGGAATCAGTAAAGCCGTCATTACCCCCATAATTCCGATGGCCAATCCACTGATGGCGCCTTCCAGCGCCCCCATTTCCATGGCTTTAACCGTCCCAAGGGCATGAGAAGCTGAACCCAGCGCCAATCCCTTGGCTATGCTGCTCTTAACACCTATGCGATGTAGAATCAGCGGACCGACGAGTCCTCCGAAAAGTCCGCAAATCACCACAAAAACAGCTGCCAGAGAAGGCACTCCGCCTGTATTCTCTGCTAGATTCATCGCGATGGGCGTAGTAACAGATTTGGGTGCAAGTGAGGCGGTTAACAACCTGTCGGCTCCGAATAATTTGGCAATCAACACCACGCTGAGGATACCAACCAGACTTCCGACAAAAACCGATGTCAGAATCGAAATCACATTGCCACGGATGTGCTCAATTTGTTCGTACAACACATATCCAAGCGCAACCACCGACGGACCGAGCATAAAACTCAGCAGACGGGTTTTTTCGTAAAACACCTGATACTCAATGCCGGTAATTTTCAAGAAGGGTATGATGATAATCATGCTGACAAGTAAGGGTTGTAATAGCGATATTTTGGTTCGCTTATACAATAAAACGCCCAGCAGGAAACTGCCCAAGGTAAGTAACAGGAAAAATACTTCGCCGCCCAGCAACGTTTTGATATGTTCGACGATATTAGTCATTTCTTCTTCGCTCCTATTTTATTTTCAAGCACCTGTTGTACAAGTCCGACTACGATAATGGTGAGAATGGTACTGATGATAATCGCCGAAAAGATCGTAACCAAGGAGTTGGACAACAACTCAACATAAGCTACCAATCCAACGGCTGCCGGGACAAAAAAGATGGCCATGTTGCGGGTAATTACGGTCGCTGTTTTTTTCAACCATTCAGGTCGTACAATCTTAAACAACAAACTGAGGAAAAGCAATACCATGCCGATCACACTGCCTGGTATAAATCCGTTAAGTAACAAACTGATTATCTCGCCCAGTAAATAAAAGAGTAAAATAAAAAAAGTACCTTTAATCAATTTTCAGAAGTGTTTAGTTGGAATGACTTAATAAAACCAGTGCAAAGTTAACACTTCCCTACCACCCTCACAAGTTCAGTTTTAATATTCTGCCTGTTAAGGCCGGGATTGATATTTCAATCAAACTTTCAGCATTAAACTTGAAATTACCACAATACCTTTCATCCAAGAGATCAACATGCCGATATGATACATTGCTTTCCACTTGCAAATAATCCAGTGCTTCTGCAGGAATATTCAATGAAATTGCTACCGGTCTCTCGTCAAAATTAACCACAATCAGTATCAATTCGTCCTCATACTTCCTGAAATAAGCAAACTGTTTTTCCTGATGATAGGCAGGATGATGGAAGTTCGCATACTGTAAATCATACATCACTCCCCGGTGAATAGCCTTTTCATTTAAACTCAGATGGAGTAATTGCTGATAAAATTCACGTAAATGTTGCTGGTCATCGGTCAGCAATTTTCCGTCGAATCTCCCTTTATTACCCCATTGTTGCAGCGTTCCAACTCCCCAATAGTCGAAAATAGTTGTTCTGCCATCCAATCCACTGAAGCCTTCTGCATCCATCCCCCGCTCCCCAAGTTCCTGTCCGGCATAAAGCATAAACGGTGCTTTTGTTAATGTGGCAGAAACAATCAAAGCCGGAAGAATTTTCCATGGATTACCAGCAAAGAAATCCGCGGCAATACGTTGTTCATCGTGATTTTCGAGAAAATGAAGCATCTTATCTTCTATACCCGAAAGGGATTGCCAGGCATGAGTAATTTGTGTTGCAGCATGTTGATGACAAGTGATATTCCGGAGTAAATCGTACATACCCACTTTGTCGTACAGATAGTCAAATCCGCCCTGAAAAATGTAATTCCGGTATTCCTGCGGATTATAAACTTCTGCTATAAAAATGATTTCAGGATAGTTGGATTTTACCTTTGCTATGGCCCAATGCCAGAACTCTACCGGTACCATTTCAGCCATATCACAACGAAAACCATCCACTTTTTTCCCAGCCCAGTATAGCAAAATATGCAACATTTTTTGCCATGTATCAGGAACCGGATCAAAATACGGTTGCCGGTTATTCAAATAGTCCAACCCATAATTCAGCTTAACTGTCTCGTACCAGTCGTTGATGCCCGGATGGGCGGTAAACTGGTCATTGCCGGTCGCTTTGGCCGGTAACTCTACATACCCATCTACATCAAACTGTGGACTAAATGGCTGATCGGGCAAATAGTAAAAATTGTTATTTGGATGAAATGCGTGGTCTATCAAATCATTTTCACCCAGATCATTAACGCCTTCAGGTTTGGCATCGGAAGTATATTGTCTTGCCACGTGATTGGGCACAAAATCGATGATCACTTTTAGTACGGCTTTATGTGTTCGATCCACTAACTGCTCAAACTCCCCCATCCTATTCTGTACATTTTCTGCCAAATCCGGATCAACATCATAATAATCTTTGATGGCATAAGCCGATCCGGCTTTCCCCTTTACAATCGCCGGATGATCTTTTCGTATTCCAAAGGATGAATAATCCGTTTGAGTAGCATGTTCAATCACACCGGTAAACCAGACATGTGTAACGCCGAGTGATTTTATCTCTTTTAATGCTTTGGATGTAAAGTTATTGAATTTACCGCACCCATTCTCTTCCAGACTGCCATTGGGCTTGTTAGCAGTGTTATAATTACCGAACAAGCGCGGCAAGACTTGATATATTATGAATTTGGACATTTTATTACAGTCTACGGTCTACAGTCTACGGTCTAAAGACTGATGACTGGAGACTGGAAACTTTTTTTCTGCAAAAATAAACAAAATCCCTTCAATTGCGTTATTTAAGCAGAACATAAAAAAACAAGTAATACATTTACGATATGGCAAAAATAACTTTCAAAGGAAATGCAGTCAACACCAACGGTCAATTACCGGCTGTAGGAAGTAAGGCGCCCGACTTCAAATTAGTGGGTGCAGGTTTAAACGAATTAACGTTGGCCGACTATAAAGGGAAGCGTGTAGTACTTAACATATTCCCCAGTCTGGACACAGGAGTTTGTGCTACTTCAGTTCGTCAGTTTAACAAATGGGTATCTGATAAAGAAAACACCGTTGTAATTTGTGTATCAAAAGATTTACCTTTTGCACAGAGTCGTTTCTGTGGGGCAGAAGGTTTGAATAACGTAATTACCGCCTCCGATTTCAGGTACAATAATTTTGCAACCGATTATGGTGTATTGATGACTGATGGTCCCCTTGCCGGCTTAATGGCCCGTTCGGTTGTGGCAATCGACGAAAACGGTAAAGTTACCTATACAGAACTGGTACCTGAAATTGTGCAGGAACCTGTTTATGAAGTGAAATTCTGAAATTAAAAATAATGTCCGATGTGAATCGGTTCATTTTCTAATGTGTGAAGCGGCAGAGGCGTAGTTAGTTACGTCTCTGCTTTTTTATTGTTTTTTCCCCCGAAGCAGGTTAATATCTCCTTTCAGGTTATAATTAATCCCATCAGCACCTTTCGCTTTGATGACATAGAAATAGGCTCCCTCAGGAACAGCCTTACCTTTATGAGTACCATCCCATCCCTTTTGCGGATCTGACCAATGATAAATTTTTGAACCCCAGCGGTTAAAAATCCAGCAATCGAATCCTATGATAGACTTATAGGCTACCCTGAATTCATCATTAAAACCGTCTCCATTGGGTGTAAACACATTAGGTGCATAAATAGCTGATTCAGAAACTTTAATCACTACAGAATCAATGTGACTGCAGTAGGTATTCTCGGTTATAAGTTTCACCGTAAAAGTGCCAGCTTCGTTAAATGTATAACGTTGATTTTCACCTGTTTTTACAATAAATGCTGGTGCGCCACCGGTAGAAATCTCCCATCTGAAATAATTAGCAACAGGAGTATTCGAAATAGCCGAGAAATTTATTTCCAGGGGAGCTGAACCTGAAACTGTTGTAATACTTTCTGGACGATCGCCTTCTTGTTTCTCAACTCGGATCGTAGCTTCAGTCTTAACTTTTGACACAACTCTTATTGCCTGATAAATCGGACTTTGGATCGTAGGCAATACAATATTTAAATCTGATGCGAACTGATCACCGGTCAACGTAAAATAGGTATCTTTATAAGGCGGTTCATCAATTTCGATTATATTATCTTCGACAACAAGCTGTTTTTCAATCTGTTTTGTTGTCCATCCATCATTCCATTCAAGGGTTTCATATTGCAATGTAAAATTACGATCCAGCACATTTTTCAACCCATTTGTTGTCAGGTAATACATCTCCGGTATCACTGCATCCAACGTTAGGTTAAGCTGATTACATACCGACGTTTGAGGATCAGGAATAGTAAGTGAGTTAAAAACCGGTTGATAGAGTTTGTAGTCAATTATCCAAACACTCCATTCATTATTATAGGGTTGACCGTTGACTGTTCCAGTAATTTTCGCCAAATAACCAGTATGATCATCGGGACTTATACTTTTCTGATTGCTCACAAACTGAAGATCAGGATAGCGGTACCAGTTGACAGATAATGTTGGATCAGGTAAGGTTATTGAAATTTCTGAATTTGCAGTAATATCATACATCATCACTAAAAAATCTATCCGGTTTTCATACTGAGGATAAACCACACCCTTACCGGAAGTAACGCTCACCTGTTGTGCGAACAGAGTGCTTGAAAATAAAACCGCAACAAACAAAACCAAAATTTTCAGTTTTGAATGAATTGACTTGTTGAATTTGACATATATCATATTAAATCTAATATGGCACAAAATGTTTTAAACTACAAAAGTACGTTTTTCAAATTAATAACAAAAAAAAATGCTATTTATTACAGCTACTTCCCAGACGAACCATTTTTTTTGTACATTTGCATACCAATCTCCAAAAAGTTTTGAAATTCAATACATGCAAACCTATTTTATAAAATATATTTATCCATTGCGAAGACTGAGTTTGTTGATAGTTTTATTTTCAACCTTCCTATTTCATTCGTGTTTGCTTTTCGCTCAAACACCTTCTTATCCGGTAAAGATCGTAAACGGTGTTGAATGTATTGTTTACAAAGTATTGCCTGCAGAAGGATTTTACAGAATCAGCAAAAACTTCAATACATCTGAAACTGAAATCAGGGAGTTTAATCCACATATAACGGACGGATTAAAGGCGGGTATGGAAATTTATATACCTGTCAAACAGCAAAAAACCGAAGAGCATAATTATATCGAACACGTTGTGGAAAAGAAACAAACAATTTTCAGGATACGGAAAATGTACAATATAACCGAAGATGAGCTGATTGAAATGAATCCTCATCTGAAACAAAACAAGCTTCGTACGGGTGAAATACTGAAGATTCCTCTCACGAAAAAAAATAATAATATAGAGCTGAAATCTGAGAAAAAAGAAGAAACAAAATTATCTGATGATAAAAATCAAATTAATCAAACCGTTAAACAAACAACACCAGAAAAAAATCAAATTAAAAAATTAGCTGATAACAAACAATATAAAAAGCCTGACAGTTTGAAAATTGCTTTTTTATTACCATTGATGTTAGATCAAAAGCAGGAAGCATCAGATAGACGTTTTATAGAGTTCTATTCCGGAGCACTAATTGCCATTAAACAAGCGAAAGAAGATGGTATCAACTTTCAAATTCACACCTTTGATGTTGAAAAATCTGATTTGAAAATTATGGAGATATTACAGGACAGCAATTTAATCAATATGGATTTGATTGTTGGTCCTGCTTTTTCAAATCAAATATCTGTTGTTGGAGATTTTGCACGGATAAACAAAATAAAAACCCTGATTCCATTTTCATCAAAAATATTTGATCTGGAAATAAATCCATATATTTATCAATTTAATCCCGGACAAGATACTGAATTGCAAAAGCTTCAGGAATTTATTCTATCAGAAGGAATTGATGCCAATTATATTTTTGCAGAACTAAGTCATATTAATCCATCTGACGACAGTTTTGTTTTTTTCCGTTCAATGCAACAATATTTACAATCACATGATTTGCCTTTTTATTCTCTACGACTAGATCCTGATTCACTTCATCACATCAGACAAGTTTTGAATCCAATGAAAGAAAATATTATTTTCTTCAATACAAGTAGAATAAACAATGTAAGTGTCTATTTACGTGAATTAAAACGCTTATCTGAAACTGTAAACCTGAAAATATACGAACCTTATTCCTGGAGAAATTCGAAATTGGAAAAGCCCGGTTCTATTTATTTGTCAGTTTTCAAAGATGAATATCCAGCATCTGTTTATGAACAATATATGAATGTATTTACATCATTATTTCATTGGACTCCAACAAGTGAGTTACCCAGATATGATCTTCTCGGCTATGATTTAATGCAATATTTCATACAAGAGGTAATGACAAATAATAGCCTACCTCAAAAAGCTTATCCTTTAAAAGAAGGAATTCAATCTAATCTGAAATTTGAAAAAATATCTGAAAGTGGAGGTTATATTAACAGATTTATAAACCATTACGAATAATGCAACATCCTGCACATCAAAAAATAATTTTTATAATCAGCGTCTTGTTCTTTTTTACATCTTTTGCTGACGCGCAAAACAACATTTTTTTTAATGAAACATACTTAGGGATCAGTGGTGGATCTACTGCTTCAATGGTATATTTTAAACCGCAAGTTGCTCAAGATTATATTACTGCATATCAGGGTGGATTAATATTCAGATACATAAGCGAAAAAAGTTTAGGTTTGCAAACTGAAATTATATATGCTCAAAGAGGATGGAGCGAAACAGATAATAGCTATGTAAAAAGACTTGATTATCTTGAAGTTCCTTTTCTGACACATGTGTATTTTGGTGACAAAGTTCGTTTCTTTTTTAATATTGGGCCGAAGATTGGATATCTTTTGAAAGAAACTGTTATTCAAAACAGCAATACCGGAACAAGCAAGAAACAGCATCAAGCTATACAGAATAAATTTGATTATGGACTAGCGCTTGGTTTGGGAGGTATGGTTAAAATAAAAAAGCAAACCTTACAACTCGAAGCCAGAGGTAATTTTAGTGCCAGTAATCTATTTCCAAACGACAATAAAGACTATTTTGACAACTCTAACCTCATTTATGCATCTGTAACCTTGGGCTGGTTGATACAAGTAAGTAGATAAAAATAAGTAATAATTTATATATGGATCAGAAAACAATTGAAACAAAAGTTGATATTTATAGTTTCACCGAGTTAGAACCGGAAATTCAGGTGTTAATAAATAAGGCAAAAGAACAGATAAATAATGCTTATGCTCCATATTCAAATTTTTACGTTGGAGCAGCAGTCCTACTTGAAAACGGAGCATTGTTCGTGGGCAATAACCAGGAAAATGCCGCTTATCCGTCCGGTTTATGTGCGGAAAGGGTCGCATTATTTTACGCGAACGCACAGTTCCCTGACATACCGGTAAGAGCTATTGCTATTGCTGCATATACAGATACTGACTTTTTAGCATATCCTATAACTCCCTGCGGTTCCTGTCGACAGGCTATGCTTGAATCGGAAATACGTTTTGAGTCTCCAATAGACATTTATATGTACGGAACAGAATGTATTTATCACATTGAAAACGCTGCCCAGCTTTTACCCCTGAGATTCGAAAAAAAGAGTCTGGAACAGAATTATTAAGATGTTGATGCGCTATTCGTTATTAGTTATTCGCTATTTTTAATTATCTTTGTACCACTTTTTTTGAATAAAAACGAATCATGTTTTCAACCTGTAAAACATGTATATACAGATGAATTTCAGCATATAAGAATGGCAAAAGAACTCAAGGAATTAACTTCAAGAAGTGAGAATTACTCTCAATGGTATAATGATTTAGTAATAAAAGCTGATTTGGCAGAAAATTCAGCAGTCAGGGGTTGTATGGTAATCAAACCTTATGGTTACGCCATTTGGGAAAAAATGCAATCAGAATTAGACCGCATGTTTAAAGAAACCGGACATGTAAACGCCTATTTCCCCTTGTTTATACCCAAATCATTTTTAAGTAAAGAAGCCGATCATGTAGAAGGTTTTGCCAAAGAATGTGCAGTAGTTACTCACTACCGGTTGAAAAACAGTCCGGAAGGGAAAGGTTTGATTGTTGACCCTGAAGCCAAACTGGAAGAAGAATTGATTGTTCGTCCCACTTCAGAAACCATCATTTGGAACACATATAAAAACTGGATTCAGTCGTACCGCGACTTACCTATCTTAGTGAATCAATGGGCAAATGTAGTTCGTTGGGAAATGCGGACGCGTCTGTTTTTACGTACTGCTGAGTTCCTTTGGCAGGAAGGTCACACTGCTCATGCTACGGAAGCCGAAGCCATGGAAGAGGCTATCAAAATGATGCATGTGTATGCTGATTTTGCTGAGAATTTCATGGGCGTACCGGTCATCAAAGGAACTAAATCGGCTAACGAGCGATTTGCAGGAGCATTGGAAACTTTCTGTATTGAAGCCCTGATGCAGGATGGCAAAGCCTTACAAGCAGGCACATCTCATTTTCTTGGTCAAAATTTTGCCAAAGCATTCGATGTAACTTTCGTTGATAAATCAAATAAATTAGATTATGTATGGGCAAGTTCCTGGGGTGTTTCAACGCGCCTCATGGGTGCATTGATCATGACACATTCTGATGATAACGGATTGGTATTGCCCCCAAAATTAGCACCATTCCAGGTTGTTATCGTTCCGATTTACAAAAATGAAGAGCAGTTGTCTGTCATCAGTGAGAAAGTGGAGACCATTCTTTCGAAACTAAAAACAAAAGGTATCAGTGTAAAATTTGATAATAATGACACAAAAAAACCCGGATGGAAATTTGCAGAATATGAATTGAAAGGAGTACCCGTCCGTTTGGCAATCGGTGCTCGTGACATTGAAAACGGTACTATCGAAGTTGCACGCAGGGATACGCTTACTAAAAAAACTGTATCAATTGAAAATATTGAAAATTATATAGCTGATTTACTAGATGACATTCAGCAAAACATCTTCAAAAAAGCCTATGAATACAGAGCTTCGGTTACTCGCGAAGTAAATTCATACGACGAATTTAAAATCGAAATTGAGAAAGGTGGGTTTTTACTTTGTCACTGGGATGGCACATCAGAAACTGAGGAAAAAATAAAGGAAGAAACAAAAGCAACTATTCGATGCATCCCTATCGAAGGAGATAAAACTCCGGGAGTCTGTATGGTTACGGGCAAACCATCAGCTCAAAGGGTTATATTTGCAAGGGCGTATTAAAAACGGTAATGAGGTCAAAAATGGTTAGTAAAACCTATTTGAGCATAATACCCATTATACAATATAAACGAACAGACTGTCTTGATAAATTTCAAAACAGTCTGTTTTTAATAACAAGGTTAATCATATTCTATTTTTTTCTCCAAACTGTCACTTCACAAATCCGTTGCAATTGTTGTCTGGAGTTAAACCATTCATATTTGAACAAATTGAATGGATTAGTCTCAAGGGTAAAGTTAGTCATAAGCAATTCACTGATACCATCCAGTGAAGTCACAGGTTCTCCGTCCTTTTTAAAACCACCAGGACGACATTCAGGTTTGATGTGATCACGTTCCCAGTCATAATCGGAAGCAATTACAAGGTATCCCGCATCATTCAAACGATGGTGAATTTCCGAAAGAAATTGTTTTGGACAACTTAGTTCTTCCAATAAGCAAGGTGCAATAATCAAATCATAACCGGTATATATCGGCTTTAGGTTGTTGGCATTATCCTGCATGAATTTGATTTTCTCTGATCCTTTTCCGAGACCGGTATCAGCAAGCACAACTTCCCGATAGAAAACCAAATCATTTTCATCCCGAACGATATAGCGCATGAATCCCCTTTCCTGCAAACGAATCGGCATGCGAATAAAGCGCGCTGAAAAATCAAGCGACATCAGTTTCTTTACATCAGGAGCTAATTCAAATGCCAGGCGACCGGTATCAGCGTTCAGATCAAGCACTTTCATTTGATTCAGTCCTTTTATTTCCTGGCGAATGGCATTAGCCAATTGCTGATGGAAGTTGGTTTGTGCTGATTGCCCCCAGAGGTTTTCGCAAGAATTGGCGACTTCCATATCTGTTTCATACGACTCATTCTGAATCACGAACGGTTCATCGGATTGTACCAGCCTGAAACCGGCATGCTGATAAAAATGCCTGCGGAAAGCATAGCGAGCATGCATGGTAGCTTCGTTTCCGGTAGAAATCCAAGAACCACCTTTGATTAAATTATGTTTGCCATCGAAAGTTGGTGTTGAAAAATCATCGTACATCGGATGCACCTTAAATCCGGGAAATCCGGTAATCCGCGTTTCTGTCCACTGCCATACATTACCCAGCACATCATAAAAATCACCTGATTTAAAGATATCTACGGGACAGGGAGAAGCATAATACTCCAGATTAATATTGCCAGGAGCCTTTTCCCATTGTGGCTGGTCTTTTATTCCTGAATGAGTAGCCAGTCGGTACCATTCTGACTCAGTAGGCAAACGGAAGGTCTGTCCCGTTTTGGCAGATTTCCAGTTAGAAAAAGCTTTTGCTTCAAGATAATTGACTTCTACCGGCCAGTTCCACGGCATCGGAATTTCTTCGGCAACCAACCGCAACCAGTATCCATCCGGGTTCTTACGCCAGAACAACGGCATTTCAGCCTGTTTAAACTGACACCAGCTCCAGCCTTCCTCTGTCCAATATGCCGATTGTTGATAACCGCCATCATTTATAAATTGCAAAAACTCACCATTCGAAACCAACATTTGTGATGCTTCAAAATCTTTTACCTCTTCGGCATACGAGCCGTATTCATTGTCCCATCCGTATAAAGGATGATTGGTCGGTTTACCCAACTCCACCCTGCCTCCGAGAACCCGAATCATTTTATTTGCAGGAGCATCTCCCCTATCTTGGCAGATATTTCCAAACCTACACGAAACCACTTCATCCAGGGGTAACTGACGAATCAGCACCGAAGAAGTTTCAAGGTGAATCCGTTCGTGTTCGATTCCCATCATGATGATCCAGAAGGGATCGTTCCAGGTAATTGGCAAGGTAAGAGAAGCTGTATCAATCACGCTCAGAATTAGCTGTTTAGCTTTACCGCGATATTCCCGCACTTGCTGCACCGGAGGCCAATTGTAATGCTTTTCGTCGAGGTCATCCCAGCTCAGTTCATCCACACCAATAGCAAAGACAGATTCAAAATCAGGGTTAATGCGTTGTTTGATCAATCCGGCCAACATCATTTTATTGATAAAAAAAACGGCCGTATGACCGAGATAAAATAACAGGATGTGTCGTAAAGGGTCACCCCGGTGATAGAACACCTCATCCGATTTCAGTTGTGTATACAGTAATTCATCAATTTCCCATGTTTTGAGGAAATACGTCCTGATTTCTGCCCTTTTGGCTTCAGAATTTCCTTTATCTAATTGAATTGTTTTGGTAATCAGTTGATTCAGATTCATGATTTTTTTATTGTCTACAGATGCCAGTCTACGGTCTTCAGTCTACGGTCTACCACTAACCACTAATCAAAGTCCCCGTTTCAAATACAATTTTTCCATCAGAAAACGTGTTTTGCGGTCGGTAAACCATTTTTTCTGCAGAATTTTACCAACAACTTCAAATCCGGCATCACGGTATAACCTGAATGCAGTCAGATTTTTGTTCCAAACCCGGATAAACACTTCACGGAAACGATGTTCTTTCAGATAACTCAGCGTTTTTTTCAGCATTTTACGTCCCAGTCCCCGGCGACGATACTTTTCATGCACCATCACTTCAGCAATGTAAGGCGTATGTACCTTATCATATACATCCGAAAATTCCGGGTTAAATCCGGCATCGTACTGAAGTGGATACACGAACAAAGCACCAGTCAGTTTCGATTCATCCTCATCATCTACCGCTACCATCATCATGCCTTCTTCGTAAGTCAGTCTGATTTCGTTGTCCAGTTCTTCAGGATCAATGTGCTGTGCAGCATCTCCCTGTGAGAAAGTATCCATATAAAGTTTACGGATTTCTTCTCTGAACTGATAATGGGTGTCCTGAAAAATTTTTAACATAATTGTAAGCATTTAACGTGAAAAAACGACATTCAACTTACCTCTTTCCAAAGGAATTTGACAAGTATCTCGTTTATAAGATGCCCCACAACCATTAGATGTTGCAACGCATCAATTTACAAACATCAATACTATTATATAAAATGAAAAATATACAAATAACGATCGTTATCAAGAATAGCCGATTTATTTCAGACTATTTTTACAACATTTTTCAGTCTGAAATGTTTATATATCACACTTTTTTGTGCGTATTTAAGAGAAGCATCTGTTTGCAAGACACAAAAGACCCTTAAAATCCTACAATTTTAAGGGTCTTTGCGGAAGCTACGAGATTCGAACTCGTGGTACGGTTACCCGTACGGCAGTTTAGCAAACTGCT
>JAQWCZ010000237.1 GCA_028705705.1 Paludibacter sp. | reverse complement strand
ATACTGGTGGGTCGGTTGAAAATATTACCCTTAGAAAAACAACCTTGCGCGACCTCAATGGAACAGTTCATCATATACCACATGGTGAGATTAAAACAGTATCCAATCTCACGAAAGATTTTGCTCGGGTAAACATAAATCTAAGAATTTCATATAGTTCAAATATTGAACATGTGATTAATGTCGTGAACAGAGTAGGCAACGAATTAGCTAATGATTCACAGTTCAAAGACTCAATATTGAAACCAATTCAGTTTGTCAGGGTAGATAAATTTGCTGACTCAGCGATTGAAATTAAAATGTTGGGTGATACCAAAGTACTCAAACAGTGGGAAGTTGCTGGTGAATTCCGCAAACGCCTGAAAATTGCCTTTGATAATGAAGGAATTGAAATACCATTTCCGCAACGTGTCGTGCATTATGCAAAGCCAAATGAAACTGAACAACCTTTAGAAAAGGGAAAATTAACCAAATCAAAGGAGATACAATAATCTATGGGATTAATTTATACGAAACATCAGGAAAAGATTTTAAAAAAAATAGAGATTGAATCGGATATAAGTAAATGGAAGGACTGGAAATGGCAGGTTAGAAATGCGGTCAGGAGTATAGAAGCATTTGAACATCTGACCGGGATAAGGTTTTCAGAAGAAGAAAAAGAATCCTTAAAAATTACACAAGGAAAATTTCCACTTTCCATCACGCCTTATTATTTATCTTTAATTAAAAAAGACAATTACAAAAATGATCCGGTTTTTAAGCAATCATTTCTGGATAACAGGGAATTGATTGTGTCTTCGAGTGAAATGGGAGACCCGTTGTCGGAAGATCACGATAGTCCGGTTCCGGGCATTACACACCGCTATCCGGATCGGGTCTTGTTTTTGGTTAGTAATGTCTGTGCCATGTATTGTCGTCATTGTACTAGAAAAAGAAAAGTTGGAGATGTTGACTCGATACCTGACAAAAGTCAGATTCTGCAAGGGATTGAATATATACGAAAAACTCCGCAGATTAGAGACGTGTTGTTATCGGGAGGTGATCCTTTCCTGTTGTCAGATGATTATCTTGACTGGATCTTAACAGAATTGCGCACCATTCCTCATGTGCAGGTTATCCGAATCGGTACCAGAACACCGGTTGTGTTACCCTATCGAATTACGGATGAGTTAGTTAATATGTTGAAAAAACATCATCCAATTTGGATCAACACCCACTTTAATCATCCAAGAGAAGTCACTACTTCTGCAAAAGAGTCACTTGCTAAACTTGCTGATGCTGGTATTCCGCTGGGTAATCAGTCAGTGTTATTAGCTGATGTGAATGACTGTCCCCGTGTAATGAAAGAGTTGGTTCATAAATTGGTAATGAACAGGGTGCGACCATATTATTTATATCAGTGTGATTTGTCGGAAGGATTGTCTCATTTCAGAACACCTATTGGTAAAGGAATTGAAATCATGGAAAGTCTGATCGGACACACCAGTGGTTTTGCTGTACCAACGTATGTTATTGATGCACCGGGTGGTGGAGGAAAAATTCCGGTTATGCCTAACTACATTATTTCCTGGAGTACAAATAAAGTAATCCTGCGAAATTATGAAGGAGTAATTACTTCCTATCAAGAACCGGATAAATATGAAAAAACTTTGTGTGACAGAGATTGTGAAAACTGCAACCTGGAACTGCAACTAAATGATGGGGAGGAAATGGATGCTATCGGAATCGAGAAATTATTGGCTGACTACGATGATACTATTTCATTAGTTCCACAAAATAACGAACGTTACGAGCGGCGCCAGGAGCTATATGAAACAAATAAATTGTGATGGTAATGAATGAAGTAAAATCTCGTATTTCTACAGACCCAGATGGTAAAAGAGTTTATCTGATGTCGATGCATACTGATGATTTACCAATAATAATAGATTATTTGGATCAATTGGCTGTATCAAATGGATATACGAAGATTTTTGTAAAGGTAAGGGCGATGTATAGTCCTGTGTTTTACATGGCAGGTTATATAATGGAAGCATTTGTACCGGGTTATTACAATGGGAATGATGATGCATTTTTTATGGCTAAGTATTTTGATGATGAAAGGCGTTTTCCTGAAAATAATGTACTTAGACTTTTTAAAGATATGATGCTTACAGCTAAAGGAAATAAGCACTTGTTACCTGTGGATAATGCTTTTAAGTTAAAAATGCTGAAAGAGGAAGATGTTCATTCGATGGTTGATGTTTTTAAAGTGGTATTTGATTCCTATCCATTCCCAATATTTGAACCTACCTTCCTTGTTAGTAGCATGCAGGAAGGAACCAGATATTATGGAATATTTGACAATAATTATTTAGTTGCAGTCAGCTCTGCTGAATGTGATGAAAAGTATCAAAGCGCAGAGATGACCGATTTCGCGGTCTTATCATCATACAGGGGGAAAAGTTTCGCGTTGCTTCTATTAGAATATATGGAAAAAGATTTACAAAAACTCGGTTACAGAACACTTTTCACCATCGCGAGATTACATGAATTATCCATGAATAAAACTTTTCTTAATGCTGGATATCAATATTCAGGTACATTGAACAAGAATACACAGATAGCCGGAAGAATTGAAAGTATGAATGTTTGGTATAAACATTTGAATGTTATATTATAATCTGTTGTTTATGTGTTAAATGCTTCTTGTCAGTTTTATTTTCAAAATTATATGTTTTTTTGGTCTGAGCGTATATATATTAAGAAATTATTCTTATGTTTGCAGCGATAACCAAACATCCATTAAAGGGGGACAGTCCGAAAACCCAACAGAGTAGGAATGATTTAACAGGATAAATTGTATGAAAAAAATAACATTGAAATTCATCGTGTTTTTTAGCATTTTTGCTGTGTTCTCGTCTTGTTCTCCCAGAATTATTGGTGTCTGGAATGTTGAAAACTTTGAAACAGTTTCACAAGGAGATGAGTCTATTTCAGCAAAGAACATTGGTACTATTACCTTTCAGAAGGATGGAACTGGTGTCAAAGATTTGTCATTTACAATTTTAGGAGTTAGAAAAGAAGACAAAACACCATTTAACTGGACGTTAAGTAACAGCCTGCTTACAATTAACGGACAGGAGTCTGATTTCGTTAAAACATGGATTGTCGTTGAAGATCATAAAAAATACCAGAAAATTAAATCAACAGATGGAGCCGATCAGGTACAAATTGTTGAACTCAGGAAGTAGGTTGGATTATAATTAAATTGTATATGAGGATATTATCATTCTTATTGCTCTTCATTTTTTTATCATTTAGTTCGATTGGACAGGTGACTGAAGGAGAAGCAAAATTACGTAAACACGATATTGATACTGTAAGTGGTTGGAAGAAAGGAGCAGTAATAGGTGTTAACATGAGCCAAGCTTCTTTAACCAACTGGGCAGCAGGAGGTCAAAACTCATTTGGTGTAAATGGATTAACCAGTTTATTTGCCAACTTCAAGAAAAGAAATATGTCTTGGGATAACTCGCTCGATATTGGTTACGGTTTGCTTAAACAAGGAGCTAACGCTGATTTTATTAAAACTGATGATCGTTTCGATTTGCTTTCAAAGTATGGTCAAAAGGCTAGTAAATCGCTGTATTATGCCGCGTTGTTTAATTTTAAAACACAGATGACAGAAGGAAAGGATTACGCGAAAGACACGGCAAAAATTTCAAATTTACTTGCCCCTGCTTATGTGCTGACTGCCATAGGGATTGATTATAAACCGAGTAATTATTTTACAGCTTTTTTAGCTCCGTTAACAGGAAAAGTGACCATTGTCAATGATTCAGATTTATCAGCTAAAGGTGCATTTGGAGTAACACCCGGTGAAACATTTAAAACTGAGTTTGGTGGATACCTGAGGGCTGCATTT
>JAQWCZ010000236.1 GCA_028705705.1 Paludibacter sp. | reverse complement strand
ATCCAGATTGGAAAGAGGGAGATGAAACAAAAAAACACCAGCATTGGATTTCTCCGTATACTGGTGTTTCTTGAGTAATATATAAATCGTCTTTCGACTACATCAGTTCAACACTTCTTTTTACAAAATTAGCAAGCGCTTCTCCTTTCAACATGTTGTTAGCCAGCAAAGCCAGGTCAATGAGTTGCCGAACCTGTTTGTTGCCCAAAGCATATTCTTTCAGGATATCGTCTTTCTTCTCTTTCAGCAAACTAATCTGATCGTTCAGCATGTCCAATTCTGTTTTTTCTTCAGTCGGAATCTCATCTGCTTTTTTATCTTTGTGACTATCTTTCAATGCTTTTTGTTTTTCTTCAACGACTGAAAGTTCGTCATATACAGGTGTTATATTTTCTTTGACTGACGTTTCTTCATCACTCAAAATCTGATTAACCAGCGGATGACCTGTATTCACAACTAAATTATAACTATCGGGCATTTCACCATAAAAACTCATCATGCCGCCCTGCATAGCCGACATTTCTTTCATCCTCCGCATGAACTCATTCTGCGTAACAAATACCGGATTGGCTGTTTCTGATAATTGTTCAAATGATACAATAAACTCTGCTTTCTCCATTGCAGGTAGTTGCGACTTGAAGATGGTAATCAACTCATCTTTTTGTTTATCTGTAAGCGATACCTGTGCTACTTCTTCTTTCTGAATGAGTTTCTCAACCGTGTCACTGTCTACACGAACGAAGCGGGTCTTTTCGAATTTCTGTTCGAGCTGACTAACTACATGTACATCCAACTGACCATCCATAATTAAGACGTCATAGCCTTTTTCCTTAGCATGCTGGATATAGCTGTATTGTTCTTCTTTATTGGTGGTATAGAGATAAATCAGATCTTTGTTTTTATCTTGCTGATTTTCTTTAACTAAGTCCTTATATTCTTCAAAAGTGAAATACTGACCATCCACATTCTTCAACAAAGCGAATTTCTCTGCTTTTTCATAGAATTTCTCATCGCTGAGCATGCCGTATTGAATAAATATCTTCAGGTTATCCCACTTATCTTCAAATTGTTCCCGATCCAACCTGAATATTTCCGCCAGGCGGTCTGCCACTTTTTTGGTAATGTGACCAGAAATTTTTTTTACATTGGAATCACTTTGCAGGTAACTTCTTGATACGTTCAGAGGAATATCGGGAGAATCGATGACACCATGTAACAAAGTAAGATAATCCGGAACGATGTTTTCCACATGATCCGTCACAAATACCTGGTTGCAATACAACTGAATTTTATTACGTTGCAGCTCGATGTTGTTTTTGATTTTCGGGAAATAAAGAATACCTGTCAGGTTGAAAGGATAATCCACATTGAGGTGGATGTGGAATAGCGGATCTTCGCTGAAAGGAAACAAATCTCGGTAAAATTGCGCGTAATCTTCGTCCTTTAAATCAGTCGGTTTTTTTGTCCAGGCCGGTGTCGTATTGTTTATTACATTATCTTCCTCCGTTTCAACTTCTTTTCCTTCTTTCCATTCCTTTTTCTTGCCAAAAACAATTTCAACCGGTAAAAATTTACAGTACTTTGTGAGTAATTCCGTAATTTTTGAGTCTTCCAGAAACTCCTTGTTTTCATCGTCAATGTGTAAAACAATATTGGTTCCACGGTCGGCTTTGATGGTATCTTCAAGTGTATATTCCGGATCTCCCTTGCAAGACCAGTGTTGCGCCACAAATTCTTCTTTATACGACTGCGTGAAAATTTCCACCTTTTTTGACACCATAAATGAGGAATAAAAACCCAACCCAAAATGCCCGATAATGGCTTGTGCATCGTTTTTATATTTTTCCACAAATTCTTCGGCACCCGAAAAGGCAATCTGGTTGATGTATTTCTCAATTTCTTCACCGGTCATACCAACACCACGATCAGATACGGTCAACGTACCTTTCTTTTTATCTACTGAAATATAAACCTTTAAGTCACCAAGTTCGCCTTTAAACTCCCCAACAGAGGCGAGGGTTTTCAGTTTCTGCGTTGCATCAACAGCATTGGATACCAATTCGCGTAAGAAAATCTCGTGATCACTGTATAAAAACTTTTTGATGACGGGGAAAATATTATCGCTTGTTACCCCAATGTTTCCTTTTGACATATCTATATAATTTAATTTTTTGATTTGCTCCAAGCTTATGTCAAAAAAAATGCCATCAACGACACGGCTGTCATTTTGGCATAATCAACTGCTTTGAATTACCCTTTTTAATAACAAAGCTGAGAAATATGAATGTTCATTCAAATTATATTGATATATTTTTTGCTCGTTTGAGACTTTCTCTGCACAAATTTCCCCAATAAATTGTATCACTTCAAATAAAAAACAAACATATCGCAACATTTTTATACTTTTGTAGGTTAAATATATCAGATATACAGATTTATATTGAATGGATTTTAAATACGACATAATTGTAATCGGAGCAGGACATGCCGGAAATGAAGCTGCTTGTGCTGCTGCGAACATGGGTTCTAAGACCTTGCTCATCACAATGGATATGAACAAAATCGGACAGATGAGTTGTAATCCCGCGGTAGGCGGAATCGCTAAAGGTCAGATTGTCAGAGAAATAGACGCATTAGGCGGACAAATGGGTATTGTTACCGACCGCAGTGCCATCCAGTTCCGGATGCTCAATCGATCGAAGGGTCCTGCCATGTGGAGTCCGCGTTCGCAAAGCGACCGAAATCAGTTTATACAGGAATGGATTAAAACGATTACCAGCACACCTAATTTATCAATCTGGCAAGATACGGTTAAACAGTTAACCGTTGAAAATGGGGAAGTTACAGGAGTAATAACATCCTTGGGCATCCACATGAGAGCTAAAGCTGTAGTACTGACTGCCGGTACATTTTTAAGTGGTTTGTTACACATCGGCAAAAATCAGATTACCGGCGGAAGAATTTCTGAACCGGCATCTTATGGTATTACCGAACAACTCAAATCATGGGGTTTCACGACAGACCGTATGAAAACAGGTACCCCTTGTCGCATTGATGGACGGACGATTGATTTTAGTAAAACAGCCGAACAAGTTGGTGAAGACGACTTCCACAAATTTTCATTTCTGGAAGATGTGAAACGGGAATTGAAACAAATGAGCTGCTGGATAACCTACACGAACGAAACCACGCACGAGAAACTGCGTGAAGGGTTAGCGGATTCTCCTTTATACAACGGTCAGATTCAAAGTATCGGTCCGCGTTATTGTCCAAGCATTGAAACCAAAATCGTCACTTTTGCTGATAAACTATCCCATCAACTGTTTCTGGAACCGGAAGGTGTTGATTCGCACGAATATTACCTCAACGGATTTTCTTCTTCACTACCTTACGACGTACAAATCAGGGCTTTACAAACCATACCGGGACTCGAAAACGCCCAAATTTTCCGTCCGGGTTATGCCATTGAATATGATTTCTTTGATCCAACCCAATTGAAGCATACACTGGAAACCAAACTGATTAAAAATCTCTTTTTTGCCGGACAAATAAATGGCACAACTGGATATGAAGAGGCTGGTGGTCAAGGACTTATCGCAGGAATCAACGCGCATATCAATTGTCATGGTGGTAACCCATTCACCTTGGGTCGTGATGAAGCGTATATTGGGGTATTGATTGATGATTTGGTGACTAAAGGAGTAGATGAACCCTACCGGATGTTTACTTCCCGTGCCGAATACCGTCTTATCCTGCGCCAAGATGACGCCGACATGCGTTTGACCGAAAAAGGAGCAGCAATTGGATTGGCAAAATCAGACCGGATTAGTCAATTAAAATACAAAAAACAAGAACAAGCACAACTAATTACGTTCGTTAAAGATTACTCCGTCAAACCACAACATGTAAATGCATTTCTGAGCACTGTTAATTCTTCTGAACTTAAACACGGCTGTCGTCTGCATGAT
>JAQWCZ010000235.1 GCA_028705705.1 Paludibacter sp. | reverse complement strand
TTCATCCGGAATCAGTCCTGACGCCGGAAGGAGAGGAGATATTGAAAAATTGGTTAGAACAGTAATTATTAGCGAATAGCAGAGAACGGAAAGCGTAGGGGCGCAATGCTTGCGCCCTGTCTAGCCCGCCAGTTCACTGGCAGGGGATATATTAGACATAAATATAAAAACATGAAACAAATTTTAAACAGATTATTCGATCATCAATCATTATCGAGAAATGAAGCCACAGAAGTGATGACCAACATGGCAGCGGGATTATACAACGAGGCTCAGATTGCTGCTTTTATCTCGGTGTATTTGATGCGTAGCATTGAATTGGATGAAATCATCGGGTTCAGGGATGCCCTGCTTTCGATGGCAGTGAAGGTTGATTTGTCGGACTACGAAATTATAGATATTGTGGGAACTGGAGGCGATGGGAAAAACACTTTCAATATATCGACTGCAGCCTGTTTTGTAGTAGCTGGTGCCGGATATAAAGTGGCTAAGCACGGTAATTACGGTGCAACATCTGTGAGTGGTTCCTCAAATGCATTGGAATATTATGGTGTTAAGTTTACTACTGATGAGTCAGTTATAAAAACATCTTTAGACTATTCGGGTTTTGCTTATCTGCATGCACCTATTTTTAACCCAGCCATGAAACATGTGGTACCGGTGAGGAAAAATTTAGGAGTGCGAACATTTTTTAATATGCTTGGTCCCCTCATCAATCCGGCACAACCCAAATACCTGTGTTTGGGCGTTTATAATCTGAAGATGATGCGGCTGTATAGCTATATTTATCAACGCTTGGGTGCTCAATATACGATTGTTCACAGTCTGGATGGATATGACGAAATTTCGCTAACTGATACTACCAAGATCGTCAACAATGCTGGCGAGTTTGTGTGTACCCCTGAAGAATTGGGCTTTAATAAAATAGAACAACAGGCTTTATGGGGAGGTGCAAATGTGCAGGATGCCGCGATTATTTTCCTGAATGTGCTTGAGAATAAGGCAACTGCAGCACAAAGAGATGTGGTGATAATCAATGCGGCGTTGGCAATTCAGACCCGCTGTCCGCTTAAATCAATCGAAGATTGTAAAACAGAAGCCATGGAATCGCTACAAAGTGGAGCGGCAATCAATGCGTTTCGGAAATTTATTGAAATATATAATTAGCAGAAAACGTAGGGGCGCAACGCTTGCGGCCAAATAACGAATAAGATAGAGGTATGACCATATTAGATAACATAATTGCTGACAAAAAAACAGAAGTCGCAAACCGTAAAAAATTAGTAACGATTGATGATTTACGAACCGCACCCTATTTCAGTAGAAAATGCATTTCTCTTAAAGATAGGTTGATTACATCTTCTTCAGGCATTATTGCGGAATTCAAGAGAAAATCACCTTCGAAAGGCTGGATACATGAAGAGGCTGATGTGGTGGAAATTACTTCCGGATATAATGAAGCAGGGGCAGCCGGAATTTCTGTATTGACAGACAGGAAGCATTTCGGTGGTGTTCCCGAAGATTTAATAGCAGCCCGTTCGCATGTGCATTGTCCCATCCTGCGTAAGGATTTTATTGTGGATGAATATCAGATTTATGAAGCAAAAGCTCTAGGGGCGGATGTCATTTTATTGATTGCAAAGGCTTTAACAGTCAATGAAACGCTGCAATTTGCACAGCAAGCAAAAGCGTTATCGCTGGAAGTGTTGCTGGAAATTCATAACAGGGAAGAACTTGTGTATATAAATGATTTTGTGGATATGGTCGGCGTGAACAACCGTAATTTGAAAACTTTTGAAGTCAATACAGATGTTTCGCTTGAACTGGCAGGATTGATTCCGGATTATTTTGTCAAAATCAGTGAAAGTGGCATTTCTTCTCCTGAAACCGTTAATATGCTTAAAAATGCAGGATATCAGGGCTTTCTGATGGGCGAGAACTTCATGAAAGAACAAAATCCCGCGACAGCATTAAACAGTTTTGTTGAGGAACTTAAAAAACAAACTAACCACTAACCACCAAATAAAAATGAATGTTTTGATTAAGATATGCGGCATGCGGGATGCAGACAATATACGTGAAGTGTTGACGCTCACTCCTGATTTTATGGGATTCATTTTCTATTCCAAATCTCCAAGGTATGTGACATCACCTGAAGCGTTAAAGCAAATCAGGTTCGGTCAAAACACGACAAAAACCGGGGTTTTTGTCAATGCCTCCGAAGAGTATATCATGCAAAAGGTAGAATTGTATGATTTGCAGGCAGTACAGTTGCATGGCAAAGAATCAGTCGAACTTTGCAGTTCCCTGAAAAGTAGAGGTTTAATAGTGTTGAAAGCTTTTCAGATACATTCGGCTGATGATTTTAAAAATACAGCAGTTTATAATCGACAGGTCGATTATTTCTTGTTTGATACGAAAACAGCTTCTTACGGAGGTTCAGGCTTCAAATTCGACTGGAGTTTACTATATGCATATTTGGGAGACATGCCTTTTTTCCTCAGTGGAGGAATTGGTCCGGATGATGTCCTGGCAATACAAGGGATAAATCATCCACTTTTCAGGGGAGTTGATTTAAACAGCAGATTCGAAACTGCTCCGACGATCAAAGATTATAAATTATTACAACAATTTATCAAACAGCTTAACGAGTTATGAATAGAATCAATCAATTATTCGGCAAAAAACAAAAAAATATCCTTTCTGTTTATTTTACAGCCGGTTATCCGGAGTTAGAAGATACCGTTCTAGTAATGAAAACATTGCAGGAAAACGGTGTTGATCTAATCGAAATCGGCATTCCATTTTCAGATCCGATGGCAGATGGTCCAGTCATTCAACAGTCGAGTCATATCGCCTTGCTAAATGGTATGAGTATCCGTAAGTTGTTCGGTCAGTTGACAAATATTCGCAAAGACATTCACATTCCATTGGTGATGATGGGATATTTGAATCCGATCATGCAATTCGGTTTTGAAAATTTTTGTCGGGAATGCAGTCTGGTTGGCGTAGATGGGATGATTATTCCCGATTTGCCAATGTCCGTATATCTTCAGGAATATAAGCCAATAGCTGATCAATATGGCTTGCGATTCATTTTCTTGATTACGCCGGAAACATCGGAGGAAAGAATTCGAGAAATTGATGAACAGACAAATGGATTCATCTACATGGTATCATCTGCTGCCGTGACCGGTACACAGCAATCATTTGATAATCGTATGGCCTATTTCAACCGCATTAATGCCATGGGTTTAAAAAATCCACGTTTGATTGGTTTTGGCGTTTCCAATAAAGCAACCCTCGCATTGGTTAATCAGCATGCTTCAGGAGCAATTATTGGTTCGGCTTTTATTAAAGCTTTAACTGAAACAGCAGGTGTTGACAACGCCGTAAATGTTTTACTGAATAATCTGAAAAAATAAGTTGAAGTTTGTATAATCGAAAAACATTTTTTATCTTTGCGCTCCGTTTCGAAGAGGGTTTTAAGCAGCGCTGCCTCAGGCATCTCACCTTCCCGATGTAATTATAATACACAATAAGATGTACGCAATTGTAGAAATTTTAGGTCAGCAGTTCAAGGTGGAAGCCGGAAAGAAACTGTATGTACACCGCATGAATGA
The DNA here is from genome assembly GCA_028705705.1 of Paludibacter sp. Taxonomy (GTDB): domain Bacteria; phylum Bacteroidota; class Bacteroidia; order Bacteroidales; family Paludibacteraceae; genus Paludibacter. The sequence continues at coordinate 347 of JAQWCZ010000235.1, read as the reverse complement.
AGCTGAGATTGCTTCAGAAGTTGAGTTTGATAAAGTTTTGCTCGTTGACAATGCCGGCGCAGTTACTGTAGGTACTCCCGTAGTGGAAGGTGCAAAAGTGGTTTGTGAAGTGGTATCGCACCTGCGTGGTGAAAAAGTGATTGTTTTTCATAAAAAACGTCGCAAAGGATATCGCAAACGCAACGGTCACCGTCAGGATTTTACCGAATTGAAAATTAAAGAAATTGTCGCTTAATTAACCGATTAAAATTTAGAGAAAATGGCACATAAGAAAGGAGTTGGTAGCTCGAAGAACGGTCGTGAATCGGAAAGTAAGCGACTTGGAGTAAAGGTATATGGTGGTCAGT
>JAQWCZ010000234.1 GCA_028705705.1 Paludibacter sp. | reverse complement strand
ATGCTGATTTCATATTAGAACAAAATCTTGATTTTATTACCAAGGGCTTAAATGCAAAGGCAGCTTTAAGTTATGATAATAATATAGTATCTGAAGGTGGAATTTATGATTCGCAAAACAGTGTGTGGCCGCTCTATAATACAAGCAATACGCCTTTTGTGGTGATCAACCCGAATCTTTATACTGGTCCGGATCAGGATCCAAGTGAGTATTCCACCTATTATCCTATTGGCGGTTTGTATCGTTATGACTGGGTACAATTACCATGGACCATTAATGCTGAAAATGTACTTACAGGAACAGGAACAAAGAAGGGAGTATATAGAAGATTGAATTATCAACTCCAATTGAATTATGCGCGGAACTTCGGGCTTCATAATATCAGTGCAATGGGGGTTTTTACGCGTGATGAAAATGCGTGGGGCAATGAGTTTAAACATTTCCGTGAAGACTGGGTATTCAGAGCAACTTATGATTACGATACCCGATACCTGATTGAAATGAATGGCGCCTATAATGGTTCCGAACAATTCGGAACTGGTTACAGGTTCGACCTTTTCCCTTCCGCAGGTATAGGATGGAACATTTCCAATGAAAAATTCTTCCACCTGCCGTGGATGAATAAACTGAAACTCCGCTATACTTTAGGATACGTCGGCGATGATACTGCATCGGGAAGTTCACGATGGTTGTATTCTACACGGTATTCTTATGGGGGGGCTTCTTTGTTAAGCTCAAATACGTCGGCAAGCCCTTATACCTGGTATAAAGAATTGTCGGTCGGCAACCCTGATATTCATTGGGAAAAAGCCCAAAAGCAAAACTATGGTGTTGAACTGGGATTTCTTGATAATTTGTTTTCAGTTAATCTGGAGTACTTTACTGAAAAAAGAACGGATATATTAATTGCCGGCACGGACAGAAGTATTCCTGATTTCTTCGGTGCTTCGCCACCTGTTGCTAATCTTGGACGTGTAAATTCTTTCGGCTACGAAATTGAATTTAAATTCAACAAAAGATTCCGTGATCTTTATTTATGGTCAACGGTAGCTTTATCTCACAATGAAAATGAAATAGAATTTAAAGATGATCCGGTTTTATTACCTGACTATCAAAAAAAACAGGGTTTCTCGATAGGTCAGACTAAAACATTATTAGAAACAGGTTTTTATAATAATTGGGATGAAGTTTTCGCGAGCGTTCCTACGGCAACAAACGATAAGTATAAAATGCCGGGATTTTATAATCTGCTGGACTTCAATAGCGACGGTGTTATAAATGATTATGATTATGTTCCTTATGCTTATTCCAATATTCCTCAAAACACTTATAGTACCTCGTTTGGTGCCGAATATAAGGGATTTAGTGCTATGGTGCAGTTCTATGGTGTAAGCAATGCTTCACGTTTTGTTTCTTTGATGAATTTCACCAGTAATACCGATGTGGTTTTTGAACATGTAGCGGATCACTGGTCAAAAGACAATCAGGATGCAAGCTCTTTTTTACCAAGGTGGAAAACTGCAGGACAAAATATCGGGAATTATTACCTGTATGATGCTTCCTACCTCCGGCTCAAAACAGCGGAAATTGCCTATCTTTTCGAATCTAATCAAAACAAATGGCTTAAATCTATCGGGGTATCATCTCTTAAGTTATATGTAAGTGGAAATAATTTATTCTTCTGGTCGGAATTGCCTGATGACAGGGAAGGTTCTTCGGTAGGTGGTAGTTCCAGTACGGGTGCGTATCCGGCTGTTAAAAGAATTAATCTTGGTGCTAATGTATCATTCTAAAAAAACACAATCAATATGAAAAAGAGAAAAATTAATAAATTAAATTATTTATTTATATTCTTGATGTTATTCTCTTCCTGTGAAAGCTATTTGGATAAATCACCACAATCTGATATTGAAGAAAATGATGCTTTTAAAAATTTCATTAGCTTTCAGGGATTTGTAGAAGAAATGTATAATTGTATTACCGATTATAATAAGGCAGGTGCATGGAATAATTATCTTTTTGCTGATGAAGTATTGAATAATTCTTCTTATCCTTTTGACTTGGGAAATTATTGGTCTATGGATCGCCCGTTTTACAATAAATCCAAAGGTGTAAATACAGGTTCTGATCCCAGGAATAAAAGAATCTGGGCACTTTGTTGGTATGGTATACGAAAAGCCAATTTGGGATTAAGTAAACTTGAATTATTAACTGACGCTACTCAAGAAGAAAAAAATTTAATTGAGGGACAATGTTTGTTCTTCAGAGGATGGTTCCATTTTGAATTGATGCGTTATTGGGGAGGTTTACCCTATATCGATAAGTTCTTATTGCCGGCCGACAACTTAAAACTTCCTCGATTAAGCTACAGAGAAACAGCGCTAAAAGCAGCTGAAGATCTTGAAGCAGCTGCGGCTTTATTGCCTGTTAATTGGGATCAAACAGTAGTCGGGCAACGTACGCTTGGAAATAATCGTCAACGTATCAATAAGATATTTGCGTTATCGTTCCTGGGAAAAGACCTGCTGTATGCTGCCAGTCCAATGATGAATGAAGAATCGACTGGAAACGCATCTTTTGATGTGGATCTGTGTAAACGTGCGGCAGATGTTTTCGGCGAAGTAATTAATGTTTGTAATACAACAGGAACTTATCAATTGCAGAGTTGGGACAACTGGACGGACAATTTTTGGGTTTGGTCTCCCGGAAACAAAGTGCTCCCGGGCGGAACGGAAGTCATCATGAACCCGACGATATATATGCCTTCGAGGGTAAAATATTCAACGGTGTACGGAACCCTTCCCACCCAGTTCGGAGGAGGATATGCTGGGGTTGAAGTGCCCACAAATAATTACATAAAGAATTATGCAATGGCTAACGGATTGCCTATAGATGATCCCAACTCAGGCTATAATCCCGATGATCCGTGGACCGGTCGTGAACCACGGTTTTATAAAGACATTATCATTGACGGGGATCAACTGGTTGTCAGCACCGCTGGAGGTTTAGATCAATATGCTCAATTATATAACGGAGGACGTCATCGTGCAACAACCGGCGGGAGTATCACCGGTTATTATTACAAAAGGTTTTCACCGATAGGATGTAATCCATGGGATAAAAAATTGGATTATTTTCAAGCCTATGTGCCTTATTTGCGTCTTGCCGATGTATATTTAATGTATGCCGAGTCGGTATTGCAGGGATATGGTTCTGCTTCATCCACTTCCACGACTTTGAATTTTACTCCGGAACAGGCAGTGAACGCAATCAGAAGCCGGGCTCAGCTTCCTGATCTTACTCCGAAATATACAGCGTCAAAAGCAGTATTTATGGAAGAAATTATACGGGAAAGAGCTGTGGAATTAGCTTTTGAAGCTCACAGATTCTGTGATTTACGTAGGTGGAATATTAATGGGGAAATTAAGTATCGGGAAAAAACCGCCATTGACTTTGACCGTGATGCATCTACAGGTAAACCTGTTAATCTGGCAGAAAGAACTATTATTACCAGGGTTGTTGAGAAGAAGCACAATTGGTTACCATTTCCGGTAGATATAGTCAATTTATATCCTGAATTTCCTCAAAATCCAGGCTGGTAATTTTAAAACAATAACTTAAAATTGTAGAAAATGAATAAGATTTATTTCAAAATATTAACCATATTTGTGCTTTTAATACTGTGCTTCCCAAAAGAGTTTTTTGCTCAGGACAAGTTAGAAGTAAATGATAAAGTCGGGTTAAAAGTAAATGATGTCCTGGATGACACTGTAAATATAGCATTTGGTAAAGCACAGCGTCAGCATCTGATTGGTGCTACAAGTTTTATAAATACGGATGCTGTTATCAAGTATGATAATGTTCAAACAATTTCGGAAGCTATGCTTGGACGTGTTCCCGGTCTGTTGGGCTCTAATAATATCCGGGGAATTGGAAACGCGTTGTTTATTGTTGACGGATTGCCGCGCGATGTTTCTAATA
>JAQWCZ010000233.1 GCA_028705705.1 Paludibacter sp. | reverse complement strand
TAAGTATGTTATCAATTTTAGCCTTATCATAACGTTTGCAAAGATAAATTACTTCTTTCGAAAATACGAAAATGTTGCGTTGTTTTTCAAATAATTTAAATAATAATATGGTTTTTAGTTGTAAATTTGCACCCGTAAACGAATCCTGTTTCCAGTTTGCCATAACGGGACATAAACACCCTGTAACAAACAGAAAGACAAGACGTTTCAAATATTAAAATCATCAAAGCATGAAAAAGAGAAACTCATTTGTCATTGTCGGCATCATTTTAATCCTCGGTGCCGTCGTTTTGTTGTTTGTATTCTTCCCAACTTCTTCCAAAACAGTTCTTACTGAAAATTTCAGCCATACCGAAAAAGTATATCTTTCTGAAGAAGATACAACTTTAGGAGCACTGAGTATTGAAATGAATATTGATTTACCGATTTCTTATCGAAACAAAAATATTCTGGATAACATCAAAACAATTTTACGCACTGAATTGTTTGGAGATGTGTTCATGTATTTTCCCGAAGATTCATTATTAAATTATTACGCGGCTGAATTAGGTCGTGAATACATTGACAACAACGCTGATTTTGCCAAAAAGCTTTCTGATGATAGTCGCCTTGCATTCAATAATTCTATCATACTGGAAGGTTTTGCACTCCTCAATGATGAAAATATATTTTCTTATGGAATTTCCAGGTTTGTAGATTTTGGTGGAGCGCATCCCATTAAGACGCGCTTATTTTACAACTTTAACCTGAAAAATGGAAAAGTGATTTTTGAAGATGATATTTTTGAAGGAGAATATCAATCGGAATTGACTGAAATAATTAAAAACAAGTTATTACAAGATAATAATGAAAATGAAGGAACTCCACATTTGGAAAATCTCGAAAGTTCAGATTTCTTTTTAGAAGAAATTAAACCTAATGGTAATTTTTATGTGAATGATGAGTCGATTTGCTTTGTGTTTAATCCGTACGAAATAGCCCCTTATTATGTTGGTGAAACCGAGGTGGTATTACCCTATAAGCTTATTCATCACCTGATGAAACCGAAAAACCCATTGGAATATTTAGTAACTGCTGCTTTAAACAACAATTAATAAATTTAGAATCGATGAAAGCTCTTACTAACACAGATTTTCAGTTTGAAGGTCAGAAAAAAGTTTATCACGGCAAAGTTCGTGATGTGTACACTGTGAAAAATGACTTATTAGTCATGATCGCGACCGACAGAATCTCTGCATTCGACGTGGTTTTACCGAAAGGAATTCCATATAAAGGTCAGATGCTCAACCAAATTGCTGCCAAGTTTCTGGATGCTACTTCCGACATTGTACCAAACTGGAAATTAGCAACTCCCGATCCGATGGTGACCGTAGGAATACGTTGCGAGGGTTTTCCCGTTGAAATGATTGTACGCGGTTATCTCTGCGGAAGCGCCTGGAGAAGCTACAAAGGCGGGGTTCGCGAAATATGCGGGGTGAAAATACCGGATTGCATGCGCGAAAACCAACGTTTTGAAACTCCTATCATCACACCGACTACTAAAGCGGAATACGGTCTGCACGACGAAGATATTTCAAAAGAAGAAATCCTGAAACAGGGATTGGTTACTCCCGAAGATTATGCGCTGCTCGAGAAGTACACCATGGAACTTTTCCTGAGAGGTTCCGAAATAGCTGCTAAAAGAGGACTTATCTTAGTCGACACCAAATACGAATTCGGCAAACGTGACGGTAAGATATACCTGATCGACGAAATCCATACCCCTGACTCCTCCCGTTATTTCTATGCTGATGGCTATCAGGAAAGATTCGAAAAGGGAGAAGCTCAGAAACAATTATCCAAAGAATTTGTACGCGAATGGCTGATGGCCAACAATTTCCAGGGAAAAGCAGGACAAACCGTACCCGAAATGACCGACGAAATCGTAACCGATATCAGCGAAAGATACATCGAACTTTACGAAAACATCACCGGCGAACCCTTCGACAGAGCCGACATCAGCAACATCCCCGAAAGAATCGAACGGAGTGTTGTGGAATACTTGAAAAACGTTTAAAAAATCGGAAAGCGGAGAACTGAAAGCGAAGAGCGAAAGACCCAAAAGTTTTCGCTTTCCGCTTTTCGTTTTTAGCTTTCCGTTCTCAACACCCCAATCCGCATCACCGGCCTTACAAACATCGCGACCACGCCGATCAGGATAATGATGGCGCCGGCAATGACAAAAGCATAGGTCACACCAACGTAATCGGCAATGAGACCGGTAGCAGTCAGCCCGATGAGTGACGGAAGAATGGCCACACTCCCGTAAAGTGAAAACACCCGGCCCAGCGCTTCCGGAACTACTGAACGCTGCACCAGGGCAGTAAACATCGAATGATACACCGCACCAGCCACACCCCCAAAAGCTGTCAGCACCACGAACATCACAAATCCTTCCGGAGGCAAAATACCTGAAAAGAGAAAGGTCAGTCCCAGCAAAATATAAGTCAGGTTAATCATGACCACCTGATTACCTTTAAACTGTCTCATACTCAGTAAAGCGCCTCCGACAACCATCCCTACCCCCCAGACAACCTCGATAACGCTCATCTGAAAAGCATCGCCATTAAAATGCTCCAGTGTCATCAGCGGGAATAACACGCTTACCGGCATCAGGAATAACATAACCAATACCGAGAACATAAACAGCAGCAATAAGCCCCTGTTGCGGGAGATAACCAGGAAACCTTCACGCATTTCCCTGAATACATGTGGTTTTTCGAAAGTAGGTTTCTTTTCAGGATTTGGGATAAACACGAACAACAAACTGGTACAGGCAATGATAGCACCAACCACATCAAACAACATCACGTAAGCCATGTCGAGATAAGTCACCAGCAAAGCACCCAGCGCCGGACCGGCAATACTCGACACCGACATAATCATTTGGTTAATACCGGCAATTCTTGTCAACTCAGCTTCAGGTGCCAGCAAAGGAACCGAGGCCTGCATCGAGGGACCGTGAAAAGCCGACCCGACCGAGCGCAAAGCCAGCAGGATATAAATATAAGCAATCTCCACCCTGCCCATAAAGAACAGGATAGCAAGCACCAGCGAACACAGGGCGATGAATGCATCCGAGAAAATCATGATGCGTTTACGATTCCAGCGATCCACAAACACACCCGTAAACGGGCCAATCAAGGCCTGGGGCAACATCGAGAAAATAGCAGCCATGGCTAACACACTGGCTGATTTTGTTTCAAAACTAAGCCAAATGATGGCTGCAAAACTTACGACAGAACTGCTCAGGTATGAGAAAAACTGTCCTGTCCATATAATGGCAAAAACTTTTTTCCAATTATTCATCTGTAAATAAATATTTTTAAAATGTCACATGGAACTCGCATATCAGATATTCATCAGCTTTGGTGAACCTCTGTGTTTATGCTCGTTTCATATTGAATTGATTAAAGACATGAAACTCCTGCTTATCCAACGGCCGACAAGCAATTAAAAATCACAAGAAAAAAATGATTATCCGGTTAGAGGAAGTCAGACTCTGTTCATGAGTCAAGAGACCGGAAATCTTCAACAAGTGGTTATTGTATTAAAATACAATGATAAAAGTCCTGTACATAAAAAGGCATGTATTAAATGAGTTTGCAAAAATATACAATCGAAATTAAATAACAAAATTTCTGCATAAAAAAGTTTTTCAGGTATTTGGTAATCCCGAAAAATAGCCTATCTTTGCACCGCTTTAGAAATAAAGCATGCCACCGGAGAGATGGCAGAGTGGTCGATCGCGGCGGTCTTGAAAACCGTTGAACTGAGAGGTTCCGGGGGTTCGAATCCCTCTCTCTCCGCAGAATATAAAAATAAAAGAGGTTGTCTCAAAAGTTAGACAGCCTCTTTGTTATTCTGTATTTTTTCGGGAAATATCTATAATTCAATTTGCTTATTTGCTGTATTTTACTTATCTTTATGGCTGTAAATCAAAGAT
>JAQWCZ010000232.1 GCA_028705705.1 Paludibacter sp. | reverse complement strand
GTACCGAATGGAAAATACATGTTACGCATCAGTTTTGTGGGTTATAATACCATTGAATTGCCGTTAAAAGTGAGTGATAAAGAACTGGATATGGGGATGATTAAACTGTATGAAGACAGCAAAAGACTTTCAGAAGTGGAAGTTGTTGGTCAGGGAACCCAGATGCGGTTTGAAATAGATAAAAAAGTCTTTTCGGTGGATCAGAATATTGCTTCTTCTGGAGGGTCAGCAACCGAAGTGTTGCAAAATATACCATCAGTAGATGTCGATAATGAAGGAAATATATCTTTGCGCAACAACTCCAATGTTGAAGTCTGGATCAATGGTAAGCCTTCGGGTTTGACAGCTGACAACCGCGCTCAGATACTACAGCAAATGCCTGCCGAGAGTATCGAATCGATAGAAATCATGACTAATCCTTCAGCGAAATTCAATCCGGAAGGAACATCCGGAATCATCAATTTAGTCATGAAAAAGAATCGCAGGGGTGGTTATTATGGTAGTGCTTCATTGGGTACAATGTGGTCACAGGGAGCTAAACCCGGGATCAATGCCGGTGTAAACTATAACTACAGCAGTGGTCGATTTGATGCATACATCAACATGGGTTACCGTGCAATGAACTTTGCCGGCGGTGGTTGGTCGGAACGTTATTCCTTAAATGAAAATAAAGATACTACCGGACTGTTAAAACAAGATAATGAACGTTTGTTTGGTTTTAGCGGATTATTCACCCGTGCCGGGATCGATTACCGGTTGAGCGATAAACATTCAATTGGAATTTCGGGCTTTGGCATGATTGGATCAAGTGGCGGTTGGTCTGACATAAACTATAGTTTAAAGGATTATCAGCAAAACACATTCCTCCGGAATTATAATCGTTATAATGAAAGTGAAGGCGGTCGTCCTGGTATGCATGTCACCTTAGATTATAAATGGGAAATAGATAAAAAAGGCTCGAATTTGATGTCAAGTATAGCGTATTCAACACATCAGCGTAAAAGTGATGAAACCTATTTACAGCGTGATTACATTTCGGGTGATACGGTGGTTACATCCCATATCATTCAGCAATTTTCGGGACAAAATAAGGAATGGGAATTTAAACTTGATTATACCCAAAAGTTTTCTGAAACCGATCGGTTGGAAGCTGGCTGGCAAAGTACATTTGAAGATCGTTTTGGCCCGAACTCAGCAGTGGACTTGTTAAAGAACGAACCGATTAATGCTTATTACAACGAATTTGAACATCAGGAGCAGATACATGCTGCATATATTACTTACGGAAACAGATTTAAAAACCTGAGTTTACAGGGTGGATTGCGCGGAGAATACTACTGGCGTCATCCTTTTAATACTACCATAGATAATAATGGGGTGAAAAACAGCGTAAATTATGGTGATAAAGGTGAAATTCAACTTTTCCCCAGTTTCTTTGCTTCCTATTCCTTACCTAAAAATAATGAAATTCAGTTCAATGCCAGTCGCAGGGTCAGTCGCCCCAGAGGTGGTCAAATCAATCCTTTCCGGGATTATTCGGATTCTACCAATATTTCTTACGGAAACCTGGAGCTGTTGCCTGAATACTCAGCAGCACTGGAATTTAACTACCTGAAGACATGGGATAAACATTCGTTGTCATCCACCTTGTATCACCGTTATACTGATGATGTTATTCAACGGGTGAGTTTTATGAACAACGACAAGGTGATGGAAAGTACCTTTATGAATGTGACCAAATCAGCCAATACCGGTTTTGAATTGGTGGTGAAAAATAATTTATTTAAAATATTGAATCTGACTTCTTCGATAAATCTGTATTATAATAAACTTTATGCTTCGACTTATAACAGTCCCTATGATCCGACTGTTGTGAAACAAATTCCAGGGCAGGAAAATTTTAGTTGGAGCGGACGGATTATGGGGAACATCATCTTAGGTAAAAATACCTTCGGACAAATTACCGGACAGTATTCCGCTCCGCGATTGATTGCCCAGGGAAAAGAAACAGCCAGTTATGCGGTTGACCTGGGCTTGCGTCAGTCCCTGTTTGACCGCAAACTGAGTCTCAACTTCATGGTACGTGACCTTTTTAATACCCGCCGCAGAAGTTCAGTAACCTGGGGTGATGGTTTCTACCAACGCTCCGAGAACTATTTCTCCGGTCGGATGATTGGTCTGACTGCCACCTATAACTTTGGAAATATGAAACCAAAGAAAACAAATCAGCAGCGTAATAACAATAGCGAGGGAGAAGATATGGGATTTGGAGAGGATTAACTGGATTTTTCTACCACATTAGTAACAGGAGGAATGCTTTATTCTTAGTTCCCTCACTGCAGTGAGAAAGAACTATCATCCCGAGCACAGCAAAGGATCTACTTTGCAAGAGTTAAATTACGTTAATTATTTAATGCTAAAATACTGCTAAACCGATTTAGTTATATATTTGTCCCACGAAATAGTGAAAAATGGCAAAAGAAAAGCGGGTATTACTTAAAGATGTTGCTGATTCAGTGGGAGTTTCCACCACGTTGGTCTCCATTGTACTGAATGGCAAAGCAAAACAATACCGCATTGCTGACGAGATGGTCGAAAAGGTAATCAAAGCAGCAATGGAGATGAATTATTCTCCAAACCTAATCGCGAGAAACCTCAGAGGAGGAAAAACACAGTTGATCGGATTGATAGTAACAGACATCTCAAATCCCTTTTACTCAGCGATTGCCAGAATTGTTGAAAACAGAGCGAACGAGTTGGGTTATACGGTGGTATTCAGTAGCTCGGATGAAGACCTGGATAATACGAAAAGGTTGATTGATGTATTGTTGAACAAAGGTGTTGATGGATTGATTGTTGTTCCATGTGACGGGTCAGAAGATTTAATTAAATCAATTCATGAAAACAACACCCCACTGGTATTGATTGACCGTAATTTCCCGGAGACAGACATCAGTTTTTCCTGTCTGAACAATTACAGGGCGACTGAGTTGGCTACCCGGCATTTGATTGAACAGGGATATGAAAATATCGCCCTGGTTGGATACAAAACCGGTATGAACCACATCCTGGATCGTATCCGGGGTTATGAAGAAACCATGAAGTCAGCAGGATTAAGCAAATACATTCAGGTGAAGAAAGTAAATTTGCTAAATACAAAGGTGGAAATGAGTAATGTGCTGGATGTGCTGATTAATAAAAAGAAGGTGGATGCCGTTATTTTTCTGACAAATATGCTGGCGGTGACGGGTTTATATTGTTTGAAAGATATGCATGTTCGTATTCCGGAAGATATTGCCATGGTTGGATTTAACCGGAATGATGTGTTTAATTTATTTCCATCAACGATTACCCACATCCGGCAACCGTTGGAGTTGATTGCAACCCAGGCGGTGAATATCCTGGTAGATAAGATTAACCACAGTGAACTGGAGATTAAATCGATGTCTTTTTCAGAACCACAGTTAATCGTGGGGGCATCGACACCCAACAAGAAAGATATTTGAAGTAAAAAGTTTTTTTTAAGTATTTAGCTAAAACGATAAAGCAAAAAAACTAAGATATATAACAGCATGATGAAGAATAAGCTTGAAGGAATTGTACCGCCACTGGTAACGCCATTATTGAATGATAACACTTTAGATGTAGAAGGACTCGAACGGCTGGTTGAACATGTAATTGCCGGTGGGGTACATGGTATTTTTATATTGGGTACAACAGGGGAGGCTCAAAGTATTGGTTTTGACCTGCGGGTGGAAATGATCCGACAGACAAGTGGTTTTTTGAAAGGAAGATTGCCCTTGCTCGTTGGAATTTCTGATACTTCGTTGTCCGATAGTTTGCGTTTAAGTCAAAAGGCCTCTGAATTTGGAGCTGATGCTGTTGTTTCTGCACCGCCTTATTATTTTGCAACGGGTCAGCCTGAATTAGCAGAGTATTCTGAAAGACTTATTCTTCAGTTGGAGTTACCCCTTTTTTTATATAATATGCCT
>JAQWCZ010000231.1 GCA_028705705.1 Paludibacter sp. | reverse complement strand
GGGATAGGGTATATCCAAGCGATATGAGAAAGATGTTTGCTTGCTATAATATGTTGATTAACAATGGTATTACTGTTTTCTTGTCTAAAGAGGAAGATAAACCTGCTGAAGAAGCCGTTGCAGAATAATTAATATTTACCGGTTGCTTCCATTTCTGATTGAAACATGCAAATAAAAACTGTTACTGACATTATTGAAACTTTTGCTCCGTTGGCACTGCAGGAGAAGTATGATAATGCTGGGTTGCTCATTGGTAATCCTGATAGTTCGATCAATGGAGTTTTAGTCTGTGTGGATGTTATAGAATCAGTTATTGATGAGGCAATTGCAATGAATCTCAATCTGATTATAGCCCATCATCCTTTGATATTCAATGGATTGAAAAAAATAACCGGACAAAATGAAGTCCAACGCTGCGTAATTAAGGCAATTAAAAATGATATCGCTATTTATGCAGCTCATACCAATGTCGACAATGTTCTTGATGGTGTGAATGGCCGGATAGCTGATAAAATCGGACTGGTAAACAGAAAAACTCTTCAGTCCAAAAGCGAAATGCTTGTGAAGTTGGTTACATTTGTACCCAAACTGCACGTGCAGCGTGTACGGGAAGCTATATTTGAAGCTGGTGCCGGTCATATTGGAAATTATGATGCCTGTAGCTACAATTCTGAAGGATATGGCAGTTTCAGGGCAAATAGCAATGCCACTCCGTTTGTCGGTGAAGTGAATAAAATTCATTATGAAGAAGAAACCAAAATTGAAGTCATTTTACCGGAATATGTTCAAAACAAGGTGATTGCCTCTATGATCAAAGCTCACCCTTATGAAGAACCTGCTTATGATATTTTCCCATTATTAAATGATTTTCAGCAAGTTGGTTCTGGTTTAGTGGGAGAACTGGTTGAAGCAGAAAAAGAGTCTGATTTTCTCCAAAGAATGAGGGTGTTATTCGGAGGAAATCCAATCAGACATACAGTTTTTACAGGTAAGAAAATAAAAAAAGTAGCAGTATGCGGTGGTTCCGGTAGCTTTCTTTTGCAGGACGCAATCAAAGCCGGTGCAGATATTTTCCTGTCTGCGGACTTTAAGTACCATGATTTCTTCGGGGCAGAAAATAAGATTATTATTGCAGATGTAGGTCATTTTGAAACAGAGCAGTTCACAAAAGAGTTATTTTTTGACATAATTCGAAAAAAATTACCTACCTTTGCAGTCCATATTTCAAAAGTAAATACCAATCCCATTATTTATTCGTAACATAATGACAGCAGCAGAATCCAAAATTGAAAAAGAAATTACCGTTGAAGAAAAGCTTTTTGCTTTGTATGACTTGCAAAAAGTGGTTTCAAAAATAGATGAAATTAAAACACTGAGAGGGGAATTACCTCTTGAAGTACAGGATCTTGAAGATGAAATCATCGGATTAAATACGCGCATAGAGCATTTTGAAAAAGAAATCAGCGAATTTACTTCCATGATTGCATCTAAAAAAGTTGCTATTGAAGAATCACGGATTAAAATCGAACGTTATCAAGAACAGCAAAAGAACGTGAGAAATAATCGTGAACACGAAAACCTGGAAAAGGAAATTGAGTTTCAAACACTTGAAATAGAATTGTGTGAGAAACATATCCGCGAATACAAAGCAGCTAAAGAAGCAAAAACAGAAGAACAAAAATTGACGGCTGCCCAGTTGGCTGAAAGAAAACTTGACTTGGAACAGAAAAAGGGAGAGTTGGAAGAGATTATCGCGGAAACAAAACAGGAAGAAGAAAAACTGCGCGAGAGAGCCAAAGAAATTGAGTCATTAATCGAGCCTCGTTTGTTGACAGCATTCAAACGTATTCGTAAAAATGCCCGCAATGGTCTGGCTGTGGTATATATCAACCGGGATGCTTGCGGTGGATGTTTTAATAAGATTCCTGCACAAAAGCAATTGGATATTCGTTTGAGAAAGAAAGTAATTGTTTGCGAGTATTGTGGTCGTATATTAGTCGATCAGCAGTTGGCAGGAGTAGCTCCAGCATCTGATTCAGCAGAATAAAACTAAATACAAATTTGTTATATAAATCCGGAAAAAAATTTCCGGATTTTTTTTGTCAAAATTTTTGCTGAAGCGTCATATAGGGTAGAAAATTTTAAATATTCAATTCTCAGAAGCATAAATATTCATATTCGATAATACCCTGTATATAAATGATTTAATTCCATATTTTATTAATGTATTTATGATTAAAATACAAATATTGTTGAATATGATCATTTAGTTGATTTACTCAGAGCCTAACACGTTTAAAACTGATTCATAATACGAAAAGAATACATCTGTGATATATAATTGTAAATTTTCGAATAATATTATATAGTAAAGATCGGAAATTTAAATTATACATGTGAATATTATAAATTACATTTCTAAACTACAATAATTTATTTGTAATTTAGTTTAATATTGTGTGTCATTTTACAAATGAAAAATAATTGCAAGAATGTAATTTAATAATAATATATTATTAATTTAAAATAATATAAACCAGTTATTTATACGTAATATCTAAATTAAAAGTGTAGTTTAGGAACGAACAAATGTGAATAATACCCAAGTATTACAAAATATCATATTAATTATACCTTTATTATATTGATAATCAAATATATTATGTATATAAAATAAACTATAAAATTAATTGATTAGATTGAACTAATATTCATGGATTAGTGGTATAGATATTTCATAGGGAACTTTACGAATACATACTTTATCTTGTTGTTTAATAGATGTAATTGATATAAAACTATATATCTCATATACATTAATATCTTATCTTACTTGTGTATTAATATCACTTTTGAATGTTACATATGTAATATTTAGTTATGTGAATTTTAAATTTATATTTGTAATTGCAATACACATTTGTGCAGTTTGGATTTGTAAAACAATATGATTACATTTGTAGATTCATTTATGGAGAGTCAACAACTGTAAAATATCATGATCATGTCAGAAAAAGTACGTATTGAAAAGGTTATACAGATGGTTGGATTAACATCCGGCCAGTTTGCACAGGAAATCGGCATCCAAACTTCTACTCTTTCTCATATATTAAATGAAAGAAATAAACCAAGTCTGGATGTAATGAAAAAAATACTGAACAGATATCCTAATATCAACGCAGAATGGCTTATTTTGGGCCAGGGATCAATCCAAAGGAAAGAATCGCATTCTCAAGCGCCCACTTTGTTCGGTGATGAAGATATAAATGGCAGTATATCAGATAGTAATATAATATATGAACCTGAAAAAAACGATGCCGAAATATTTTCATTCCAGCATCAAACTGTTAAAAGCGAACCAGTTCCTGTGTATACACATCCAAAAACCGAAATTCAACAGGAGAAATCACATTCGTTTGATAAAACCGATTCCACAATTCAACCGCCAATAATGAATAACGAAATTGATGTCGCTCAAAAATTGGTTGATGCAGTTGAGAATTTGAAACAGAACCAGATTATTGAAAAAAAAGTCAGAAAAATCATCCTATATTATTCGGATAACACCTTTCAGGAATTCGAATCAAAATAATTGTTGTATTTTTGTAGTCAAAACATCAATTAGAGTAAAATTGATTATTTGAAGTACAAAATATATAATTAATAATGAAGAAGTTCATGCTTGATCTGGTTGTTAAGGAAAATAAATCACTTAATAATCAGTATTTTATATTAATACTAACGGCTGTTGATAAATTGCCGGAAATGCTTCCCGGTCAGTTTGCTGAAGTACGGGTGGATGATTCTCCTACAACCTTTCTCAGGCGACCTATATCCATCAATTTCGTTGATTATGAGAAAAATGAGTTGTGGTTGTTGGTTCAAATTGTGGGCGACGGTACACAAAAGCTGTCACAACTGAAGACTGGTGACAATGTTAACCTGATTTTTCCTCTCGGAAACACATTTACCATTCCTGAAAACAAAAAAGCAAAAT
>JAQWCZ010000230.1 GCA_028705705.1 Paludibacter sp. | reverse complement strand
GCTCCATATCCCCTGATAGCCTCCGTAATCAGGAATGTTGGTCGTTCACCCGGATGGTATAGTGCCGTAGGGTGAAACTGTACGAACTCCATGTCCCTGATAACACCGCGTGCCCGGTGAACCATGGCAATTCCATCACCCGTAGCAACATCCGGATTGGTAGTTGTCGCATACACACTACCAATACCACCTGTAGCAAGCAACGTAACCTTTGATAAGAATGTATGGATGTGGTTGGTTTGCTGATTCAATACGTAAACCCCATAACATTCAATATTAGGTGTATGCATAGTCACCACTTCACCCAAATGATGCTGGGTTATGATTTCAATAGCGAAATAATTTTCAAATATCTCTATATTTTTTTCAGAACGAAGCTTCCGGATCAATGCCTGTTGAACTTCAAAACCGGTATTATCTTTATGATGTAAAATCCGGAACTCACTATGTCCTCCTTCTTTATGTAAATCAAATTTCCCGTCTTCATCCCGGTCAAAATCGATTCCCCAACTCAACAACTCCTCAATCTGATCAGGAGCTTCTTTTATAACTTTCTCTACCGCTGCCAAATCGCAATGTCCATCGCCTGCGTTCAGGGTATCTTCAATATGTTTCTCAAAACTATCCGGACTGTATGTCACAGCCGCAATGCCACCCTGAGCATAAGCCGTGTTCGAATCATCCAGAGATGACTTACTAAGTAGTGCAACTGAACCGTACTTACATGCCTTCAATGCAAAACTAATACCAGCGATTCCACTACCAATAACCAAAAAATCAAATTTCCGTGTCAAAACTTTATCTTTATCAGAGCTTTTTTACATAAGCCCTACGTTTTTTATGATTTACATACTCAAAACTATCCCATTGAGAAGCCATTTTGGTGTTGGACTCCAGTTCGGGATTTGTTTCGGCAGATTTATAACCGTTCTTAGCGGCATTGGGCATCATTTCAGCAAAAACGATGGCATTTACACCTTTATTCTGATAATCAGGATGTACCGACATCAAATACAAGTCGATGATATCATTTTTATTCAATGCCTGTAACATATAAAACCAACCAAAAGGGAACAAGTGACCTTTTGCTTTTTGCAATGCTTTTGTAAAACTCGGCATCGCTATTCCCAATGCTACTAAACTATCCTGTTCATCAACGACCAATACAACAGTATCCAACCTGAAAAAACTGAAATACAGCTTAATATAAAAATAAATCTGATTATCATTTAGTTTAGTAAAACCAAATAAATCTTTATAACTTTCATTCAGTAAATAGAATATCTTTTTAGCATAACGCTTTACCACCTCATTTTTAGACTTCAGCTTCACCGGTTTGAGATTGTATTTTTGTTTGACAATCTCGGCGATTCTGAAAAATCTTTCCGGAAAAACCTTCGGCACTGTTATTAAATACTCATTCCAGTCAATTTCCTTAACAAAACCCCTTCTTTCATAATGTTGAATATAATAGGGATAATTGTAAATCGTTGCTAATGTACCTGCTTGGTCGTAACCCTCAATCAGTGCGCCTTCATTATCAAGGTCTGTAAAACCAAGCGGACCCTGAAGATGTTCCATCCCTTTCGATCTGGCCCAATCTTCCACTGCATCAAATAATGCATCTGAAACCTCCTCATCATCAATAAAATCAACCCATCCAAAACGTGCATTCTTCTGGTTCCAGGTTTCATTGGCAACCGGATGTATGATTCCAGCAATACGACCCACAATTTCTTTCCCTCGATATGCCATAAAATAAGCTGTATCACAAAAATCAAGCGCCGGATTCTTACCTTTCGATAAGTTCATCAGATCATCCATCATCAAAGGAGGAGCAGCATAGGGACAATCTTTGTACATGTTAATACCAAACCAGATAAATTTCTTTAATTCACTTTTTGTTCTGACTTCTTTTATAACAACCGACATCTTGAATTTAATTTGTGTTTGTATTAGAACCAATTCAGGCGTAAAATTATAGTTTTTATTTTAAATTCTGCAATTTGTATTACATTTATAATACACACCACATCTTTATAGCTGATTATCAAAAACTTATTCAATCTTCATATTTGGTTTTCTGATATAAAAAAGTACAATCATCGCGATAGCCATCCCAATTCCAACGCTATAGGAAATAACAGGTGACAACCTGAATCCTTCGGGAGCTAATAAAATATAAGTTATTGTAACAGCAGTCATGAAAATAGCCGGAAACAACGTAATTCCGTAAAATTTTTTACGTTTTGCCAGGTAAACTGTAATTGCCCATAGGGTAAACACCGACAAGGTTTGATTCCACCACGCAAAATACCTCCAGATGATATCAAAATTAACCTGCAACAAAACAAACGTAATGATAAAAATCGGCAATGCGAGGATCAGCCGGTTCTTCAACGAATGCTGATCGAGTTTAATAAAGTCGGCTGTCATTAACCTGGCTGATCTCAACGCGGTATCACCTGTTGAAAGTGGTGCAGCAACCACACCCAGCAATGCTAAAAATCCACCAACTGATCCAAGCCATGATTTGGCAATCATATCCACAACAACTGCCGGTTTGTTGGCTGTAGGGGCTAATTCAGCAACAAACGCCTGCAATCCTTCTACCGAACCAAAGAAGCTGGAAGCAGCAGCAGCCCAAATCAAAGCAACAATACCTTCAGCCACCATGGAACCATAAAACACCCTGCGTCCGAATTTTTCATTCTGGATGCAACGTGCCATTAATGGTGACTGTGTAGCATGAAATCCCGAGATTGCACCACAGGCAATTGATATGAACATCATTGGAAAAATTGGTAAATTATCCGGATGTTGATTGGCAAAACCAGATGTAAATTCAGGTACAGGGGCATTGTTAATATACATCGCAACCATGATGCCTACCGCCATAAATAGTAGCGCGACACCGAAGAAAGGATAAATTTTACCGATGATTTTATCAACCGGTAATAATGTTGCTAAAATATAATAAGTAAAAATAAGAACAGCCCACCAGATAACACCAATATAACCTGATGTCATGTTGTTTAGTAATTCTGCCGGACCGGATACAAATACTGCTCCCACAAGCACCATCAAACCAATAGAGAAAAAACGCATAAAAATTTTCACTCCATTGCCAAGCTCTTTCCCAACAAGTTCAGGCTGACCGGCGCCATTGCTTCTGACCGACATCATGCCCGACAAATAATCATGCACAGCGCCACCAAAAATGGTTCCGAATACAATCCACAGAAAAGCCGCTGGTCCGTACATGATCCCCATGATGGCACCAAAAATGGGGCCAAGACCCGCGATATTTAAAAACTGGATCAGAAATGCTTTCCACCAGGGAAGTGGCACATAATCAACACCATCTGGATTAGCAATGGAGGGTGTAGGACGATCCTTTTCAACGCCAAAAACACGTTCTGTAATTCCTCCGTAAATAAAATAACCTGCAATAAGTAGCAATACAGCAAAGGTAAAAGATATCATGATTAACGGTTTAAAATTATGTCAGGAATATCCCTGAAAAATCAACCGCAAAAATAATCATTTTTTTTCTAAAACAGGCTACCGATCTGATAAACCAGGAATGCAATCAACCAGGCAAGTCCGGTCGTATATACCATGGTGAATATCGCCCATCCCCAGTTTGCTTCCTTACGAATCGCTGCAATTACCGCTACACAAGGGAAGTATATTAATATAAAGAGCATAAAAGCAATACTGACTAAGGGTGTAAATACCTGTTGACCTTTTAATGCTCCGGTATTGTGTTTTTGCTCTACTAATTTATTTTTGAGTGTTTCCTGTGCATCATTATCAACATCCATTCCTGATTGGTATAGTACGGCCATGGTACTGACAACAATTTCCTTGGCTGCAAGTCCTGACAGAATACTTACACCCATTTTCCAATCAAAACCCAATGGACTAATAATCGGTTCAATGGCATGTCCCATCATCCCAATATATGATTTTTCTTGTCTTTCCGACTCCTTTGCTATTTGATAT
>JAQWCZ010000229.1 GCA_028705705.1 Paludibacter sp. | reverse complement strand
GATTTACTTTCCAGGGTAAGGTAGGAGATACATTTGCGCGGGTCCATGCTTTTGCCGTTGAGGGCGTTGGTCGGACAAGCATCAATACATTTGGTGCACGTACCGCAACGGAAAGGAAATGGTGATTTGGAAGTTGCTACTTCCACATTCAACAGTAGTATGCCAATAAATACATAGGAACCTAAGTTCGGGTGAATGAGCAGAGAATTACGTCCGAGCCAACCCAATCCGGCTTTTTCAGCCCAGCGCTTTTCAAGAATAGGTGCCGAATCTGAAAAACTATGCTGATGCTCTTTCGAGACACATTCTTCTCCATATTCAGCAACAATTTTTGCTTCAAGTTGCCAAAGCTTTTGCTTCATGACGGTGTGATAATCGACCCTCGAATAAGCATATTTGGCAATTTTAGGCAAATGTTCTGCCTGTTTTTTTTCCGGAAGATAATTCATTAAGACAACTACTACTGATTTACAGCCCGGAACCAATACTTGCGGATCTACTCTTTTTTCGAAATTGCGATTCAAGTATTGCATGTCGCCATGCATGCCAGCATCTAACCAGTTTTGCATAAATTTTGCATCTTCAACAAGGGTTTCAGCCCTGGCTATTCCACAGGCATCAAAACCTACTGATATTGCCGTATGTTGAATGAAATCATGCATCAAAGACGTTTTTCGATTTCTTTCTCCAGTGTTTGTAAATTCAGGTCTCTGCCTACGATGTCACCTTGTCTGTCAATCAGGAAATAACTGGGAATAGACGTGACATTATAGGTTGTTGCATAAACAGTATTGGGGCCATTAGCATCCCGAACGCAAATCCAGGGAAGATTTTCAATTGCATTTTCCCATAGCAGTTTATTTCGGTCGAGTGAAACCTGATAGATTTCAAATCCCCTGGATGCATATTTGTTGTATATTTCCCTTAGAGCAAACGTGTATTGAACACTTTCACGTGATTCAAATGCCGAAAAGTCAAGTAGGATTACCTTGCCTGTCAGGTCTGACAGCTTTCTATTCGTATTTTTATTATCCGGAAGTTCTATGTCGATAAATCCGGTTGCTGCATTTTCTGCGATTTCCTTCCAGTTTGCCTGCTGACGTGCCTGCCGTTCGGTTTTGATGGCATCCATTACGAGTGTGTAAAGGTTTTTTGTCCTGTTGTAATCAGGCATATAGGTGTTGTAGGAGGTTGCCACTGCGGCACAATACGGGCGATCTTCTTTTACATATGGTGAAAAAAGGTAGCTGTCGTTTATTTTCTGAAAAACAGCAAAGTAAGCTGCGGTGGAGCGTGGATTCTTCAGGATAATCGGTCTGGCCAGTTCTTTGTGTTTTTCAATTAAACCCAGTAGTTCCGAAACTAATTTTTCCCTTTCAGTATCATCCATCCCCCTGATGATTTGATTTGCTTTACGTTGAATCTCACCAGCAGATTTTCGGAGTAACTGAATATCGATGTTCGATTCTGATCCGGTGATGGTGTATTCTGTTGAAAAATTATCGAAAGAAGCTGTGATTTCTATGGTTTCTGTTGAATCAACAGCAAAATGAATTTGTTTGTTGCCGACCTTCAGACGATAGAAATCAGGATATTCCGGACTTTTTGCTTTGAAACGGAATTTTCCATCCTCTTTTATCCGGATTGAATCCAACATTGTACTTTTTGTCAGTCCGTTGTGTTCAAGGTAAATTATTTCACCTGCACCACCTTCAATGGTTCCTTTGACTCTAAAATTACCGGTTCTGTTACAGGATGCAAAAATGCTGATAATAAGAAAGAATGCTAATTTCTTCATGACAATGAATTTTATACAGCGCAAATTTACATTATTTTTCACGTTTGCCAAAACCAATGGACATTTCATTTCTCGCTGATTATTACTATTTTTGGCACATCAATTGACTATGAAAGCTCCTTATTTTTCTTATGTTTGTAAGTTGTTGATAATAAGTGTACTTTTAAATTCGGTTGAAATGTTTCGACCATGATATGTATTAATTTATGCCATATTGGCACAAAAATATTCAATTTATAATGAATAATCAATTTGACAGGTTTTTTTCAGATGAAATGATGGGTTCTTCGGAAGTTTTTCCGATCATCTCGCTTGATGAACGTTCGCAGGATATTCAATTGGACGAAGGTGCCGTGTTGCCTATTCTTCCATTGCGCAATATGGTGATATTTCCGGGAGTTTTGTTGCCGGTTTCTGTTGCCAGACCCAAATCTCTGAAGCTAGTACGGAAAGCGCACGAAAATGATGGGCTAATTGGAGTCTGTACTCAAATAGACCGAAAGCTGGAAGATCCGTCAATTGAGCAACTTTATACATTTGGTACAGTCGCTCAGGTGGTACGAATCCTTGAAATGCCCGATGGAACAACAACCGTTATTTTGGAAGGTAAGAAACGTTTTCATCTTGGTGAACTAGTGACAATCAAACCATATATGAAGGCACGCGTGCATTTAATGGATGATATTGTTCCGGAAGAAAAGAAAAATGACGGGGTATTTCCTGCACTGGTGTCATCCATCAAGGATCTGGCAACGGATATCATTACCAACTCCGGCATGTTACCTCCTGAAACGACATTTGCCATTCGCAACATCGAAAATCCTGTTTTTCTGATCAATTATATTTGTGCGAATTTCGGTTTACAGGTGAAAGATAAGATTCACTTGCTGGAACTGGATGATGTGTTGGAAAGGGGATATCATTTGCTGGAACTGCTGAATAAAGAGTCGCAGTTGCTCGAAATCAAAATGAATATCCAGAATAAAGCCAAAGCGGGTATTGATCAGCAGCAAAGAGAGTATTTTCTGCAACAGCAGATGAAAACCATTCAGAATGAGTTGGGTGTAGTGTCACCTGAACAGGATGTGGCCGATTTCAAAGAACGGGCTAAAAAGAAAAAATGGAGCGAGTCTGTTGCCAAAATATTTGACAAGGAATTGAAAAAACTGGAACGTACGAGTCAACATTCTCCCGACTATTCCATCCAACTGAATTATATCGAAACCATGCTCGATCTTCCGTGGAATGAATATACGGAAGATAACTTCAACCTGAAAAATGCGATGAAGGTCTTGAATGCCGACCATTTTGGTATGGAAAAGGTGAAAGACCGTATCATAGAACATTTGGCGGTGTTGAAGTTGAAAGGGGATATGAAATCGCCCATTATTTGTTTGTATGGTCCTCCGGGAGTTGGTAAAACATCCCTGGGAAAATCCATCGCGAGGGCATTGAACCGTAAATATGTGCGTGTATCGCTGGGTGGGTTACACGACGAAGCTGAAATCAGGGGACACCGCCGTACCTATATCGGGGCGATGCCGGGCAGAATCATGCAGAATATCCTGAAAGCGGAATCAGCTAATCCGGTTTTCGTGCTGGATGAAATTGATAAGGTTACGGCTGATTATAAGGGAGATCCTTCTTCTGCTTTGTTAGAAGTCCTGGATCCGGAACAAAATACATCCTTTCATGACAATTATTTAGATGTGGATTTTGATTTATCGAAGGTGATGTTTATCGCCACTGCCAATAACCTGAACACCATTCCCCGTCCACTGCTCGACCGCATGGAGCTGATAGAAGTAAGTGGTTATACCCAGGAAGAAAAGGTTGAGATTGCCAAAAGACATTTAATAACCAAAGAATTGGAAAACCATGGTTTGAAGCCGGAGCATGTTTCTCTTAACAAGGAAGTAATCCAGCAATTAATTGAATTATATACCAGAGAATCCGGAGTGCGTTCGCTCGACAGGGAAATCGCTTCCCTGATGCGTAAAATTGCAAAATTAGTTGCGACGGATGCAACCTATAATGTAGAGGTCTCGACAGATGAACTGAAGTCCTATTTGGGTGCGCCCCGTTACAGCAAAGAGAAGTATCAGGGGAATGACTATGCGGGTGTGGTAACCGGATTGGCCTGGACGCAGGTGGGAGGCGAGCTTTTGTACATCGACTCCAGTTTGAGCAAGAGTATAGCTCTCAAGCTTACGC
>JAQWCZ010000228.1 GCA_028705705.1 Paludibacter sp. | reverse complement strand
ACCAAGGTAGGACCCGTCGCGCGTGTCAATTTCAATGGTTTCACCCTCGCCGACGAATAAAGGTACGCGTACGGTAGCACCTGATTCCACTGTAGCAGGTTTCAGTGTGTTCGTTGCAGTATCACCTTTAATGCCCGGTTCTGTATAAGTAATTTTCATCTGGACTTTCACTGGCATGTCAGCATACAATACTGTTTCTGTCGAAGCATCGGAAACAACTTCCAGCGTCATCCCCTCAAGCAGGAAATCCACTCCGTTGATCAGATCGTGGCCAATCGGATGCTGTTCATAGGTCTCCTGATTCATGAAAATATAATCTTCCCCTTCTTTATAAAGGAATTGATACGGACGACGTTCTACACGTACATCTTCCAGTTTCTCACCGATGTTGAAGCGGCGTTCGAGTACGTAACCATTTACCACATCTTTCAATTTGGTACGCATGAAGGTGTTACCTTTACCCGGTTTTACATGGAGAAACTCGATTACAAAATACAGTTTTCCATCCATCCGAATGCAGGTTCCGTTTTTAATGTCTTGAGCGTTAATCATAAAGTAAATTTTAGAATGATTGTCAAATCATTGATTTTCAAATTAGTTTGCAAAAATAACAATTTTTTTTGAACCACAAAAGACACTTCTTGCAACAAGACCTGTCAGGTTTTTAAGACCTGACAGGTCTGATCAGGAAACCTGACTATTTTTTTATCAGTTTGCACAACATCACTTTCCCATTCTCCGATGTGATTTGCAGAAAACTAATTCCTGATGGTAATTGAACCTCCGGAGTAATTAAATCCCCGTTTTTTACCTCCTGTTGAAAATATAGTTTTTGTCCCTGTAGATTAAATATCGTCAATGAATGTGCTGATTCTTCTTCAGGAAAGCAGACTGTATAAGATAATTGAAAAGGATTTGGATAGACTGAAAAGGCTTTGGTATATTCCGGATTATTGGAACTGGAAGCAAGATCCCACATAACGGGAAGCTTTTCGATGTGTTTGATGGGAAGTTCCGCGTTATAGATACGGACTTCATCAATCGTTCCTTTGAAATTGTAATTGGTCTCTGATTCGTCTTTGCGTGCCAGGGTGATGCTTTTGCTGGATGTGCCGATGGCGCCGCTCAGGGGTTTCCATGCAATGAGATGACCGTCGCGGTACAGTTCAAGTGAATAGCCCGTGTACTGTCCTGCATAATGAACAAATTCCCCTGTTTGCAGCGGCGTGTCGTCATCCACATCTACAATGCCGTTGGAGGTCTTGAGGGTACAGCGCATTTTACGTTCGGGTGTAATCGACATTTTATAACGTTCTTCGTAACTACCGTGTGAGATAACAAACTGTTCATAAGCCGGTAACTCATCCGGTTTTATCCAAAGTGACACAGCAAGTTTATCGGTAAAATTAAGACCAGCATCAGAGGGAATGGAAACATACTGACCGCTGTTCGAAAATGCGTAGGCATGGTCGGCGTATCCACGCTGATCGGAAACCATCACGGCACCGTGCGAAACTCCATGAAAGCGTTCCTGCGCGGCGTTGTTGGTGTCGCCGTTAAAAGGATAATAGGCAACAAGTCCTTCGGAAATATATTCTGACTGCATGTCTTTTACCAACACCTGCCGTGTTTCGGTAACAGTTCCGAGCAGGTTGCTCACCGTCAGCGTGAGGGTGTAAATACCCGGACTATCGGGTAATTGCCACGCAGGTGAAAGTGTTTCACTGTTCAGCAAAGTGCCACCGCTACACGACCAGTTGAAACTCGCGGTGGCAGGACTGATGGAGGCTTCTGCCGTAATTGTTCCCGAGGTGGCATAAGGAGCTGTTCCTGCAAGGGATAAACTGCTAATTTCGGGTGGCACTTCTCCCTCGGGAGCGACAATAATATTGATTACAGGACTTTGAACGGTTTTGTAGTCAGCGGAAACTTCGCATCTGATGGTATAGGTTCCGCTGGTAACGGGAGCCGTCCAGTTCAAGGTTGGGCTGTTTGCTCCGCTGATTAATGCTTCATTCTGATACCATTTGAATGTTGTTGTTCCGATATTATTCTCAACCATGCAATTGAAAGCAACAATCCCGGGAGAAACTGTGCGGGTTACATCAGAGGTAAATGCTTTGATGCGAAGCGGGTTGGTGTAATTGTAACCATAATGATAATCCATTACGCCGCCACCGTAAATTTTACGGATTCGCCCCACGGTTTGTTTGCTTTGTGCCGGTGGAATAATCACCAGGATGCGGGTGGCTTTGGCATTGAGACTGAAACTCACGGTGCCGCTGACATTGGTTTTCAACACCGATTCGGAAATGGCATCGTACAGGTCGTACGTGCCGGCCGGTAAGGTAATTTCAACTGTCTGAGCCGTACTTTCAGGATTGTAATACAAATAAGTGGGATAGGTATTTTCGCCCCTGAAATCAGTTTTGTTCAGGTCGATTTGCAGGATACCTTCCACGTTGGTTTTGCTGATGACAGAAGCCAGATAGCCCACGCTGGAACCGCTGTATAGTGATAAGTCGGTGGTCGCCCACCCTCCTTTGACCGCATCACCCACCGCGTAGGGTGATTTACCGTTTGCCACCTGTTTCATGGCCTCGAAAGGAATACAGGAAGCCGGGTCATATTGTTTTGCCCAGCTGTTCCCCGCCGGGTGCTGGTTGGCATCAGGCAGTCCGTTCGGATAAAACAACCGGCTGGCATTGGCTACGTTCAGTATCCATTTACCAATCGCCCGTGCATAGCGTTTGTCGTATTTGGCTACCGGTGCTAATGCCGCGGCATGCTGAAACCCGTTCATGATAAAAGCATAGTCGTTGCCGCCATCGTTGGCTTCGCCGATTTGTCCGGCAACATCATACCCGTTCCACTTACCCACGATAGTGCCCCAGCTGCGCAAAGTTCCGATGCCGGAAGAGAAAGTCCAGTTGAGCATCTTGTTGATATCGTAATTGGTGCCCTCCACCGCATTCATGCGGGCGGCAGCAGCAATTCCATAAGGCAGTTGAATTTCGTAGGAAGGATTGCTTGTAAAGTTTTGCAGAAAGTCAAGCGCCAGTTCAGCGCCCTGCAAGTATTTAATGTCTTTTGTTTCAATGTATGCCTGATACAGTATCCAGGCGATAGAACCTGCCGATTCCGGCTCCGGAACACTGCTTGTATTGGGTAAACCAGTTAGCAGGTTGAATGCCCGGTAATTCATGGATGGTGCCGTCCAGGGTTGCAGCTTTGCCCCCAATTTGAAAAGCACTTCTAATTGGCGGTCGGCTATGGTGACAAACTGCCCGGCAAAATCCCGGTCAGCATCAGGATACAGGGCATAAAGCTGATAGAAAAACACGTTCGGCATGAGCTCATACCACCAGTCGTGACCGGTATTGCTGCTGTAGCCATTAAGATACACGTTTTGCCCGTTCTTCAGGTTAAAAAAGTCCTTGATCTTTCTCACCCAATTCGTTTGCAGGTGATTGGCCTTGTCAATCCCCACCAAAGACGCGCCCACAACAGCGGGGATGATGTTGATGGCTTCGGCAACCTGACCATGATTATTTTGTCCGACATAGGTATCCATGCGGATGTGCTGTACATCGCTGTAGTTGATGCCGGAAGCAGGATTGATATTGGTGAGTGGCAGGTTAGTCCCTGTTTTGGTCGTATTGAAGACAAAGTTATCGTAATCCACCGCCACCTGTTTCCAGTTGCGTATGAGGTAAGGCGACGGTTTGTCAGGCATCAGGTTGATTCGGGGGATGTCAATCTGTTGGGCGTTGATTAAAAGGGAACAGACATTTATGAAGATTGTAAAAAGCAATTTTTTCATACGATAATCATTTATTTTATATAATCAACGGGAATCCTGATTAATTTGCTTTTCGAATGAGCATCCTTAATCCTATATTAAGAAGAAAAAAGGGACCTGGCTGTTACACCAAGCCCCTTTCGTTCACAATCATTTATCAATAAACTCAGGGAAGTTTTTATTTCTCTTCGTTATACAACTTAGCTACCTGTCCGTC
>JAQWCZ010000227.1 GCA_028705705.1 Paludibacter sp. | reverse complement strand
CGTGCTGGAATCGGCCTCCATCATCGGCGGAAGATTATTCCTGAATTATTTGCAGGATGCATCGCATCATTTATATGCTTATGATACGGAAGGAAAGAAATTATTTGAAGTCGAACTGCCCACCATCGGAACGGTAGGTATTTCAGGTAACATGGACGAAAACGAAGCATTCTACACCTTTACCTCTTATACCTTCCCTCCTACCATTTATCGGTATGATGTGGCGGAAAATAAAGCCGAGCTCTTCCGTAGATCGGAAGTTTCATTTAATGCTGATGATTATGTGAGCGAACAGGTTTTCTACAACTCCAAAGATGGTACGAAAGTCCCTATGACCATTACCTATAAAAAAGGTATAAAGCGAAACGGCAAAAACCCGGTTATGCTCTATGGTTACGGAGGTTTCAACATCAGCTTATTGCCTTCATTCAGCATTACCCGCATCCCGTTCCTCGAAAAAGGCGGCATCTATGCCATTGCCAATTTGCGGGGCGGTGGTGAATACGGGGAAACCTGGCACAAAGCGGGCACCAAGATGCAGAAACAAAACGTATTCGATGATTTCATTTCAGCAGCCGAATACTTAATTGCCGAGAAATACACCAACCCGAGAAAATTAGCTATCAATGGCGGTTCGAATGGTGGTTTATTAGTAGGTGCAGCACTGACGCAACGCCCGGATTTATTCGCGGTGGCCATCCCTGAAGTGGGCGTACTCGACATGCTGCGTTACCAGAAGTTCACCATCGGCTGGGCCTGGGCGACTGATTACGGTACATCGGAAGAAAGCAAGGAAATGTTCGAATACCTGCTGGGCTATTCACCCCTGCACAACCTGACAAGAGGAACGGATTATCCGGCTACTCTGATTACCACCGGCGATCACGATGACCGGGTTGTTCCGGCCCATTCATTCAAGTTTGCAGCAAGCTTGCAGACAGCCAATTCAGGTAAAAACCCGACACTCATCCGCATTGATGTCAAAGCCGGACACGGAGCAGGCAAGCCCATCAGCAAAATTATCGATGCCCAAACCGATGTGTGGGCGTTTGTAATGGAAAATCTTGAGATGAGGTAGTTAGTGATGTGTAGACTGTAAAAAATTGGCACATTATCGCATTTGCATATTGGCGCATTAAAAATTTTATTTATCTTTGCACTCGCAAAATTTCAGGGCGGGATAGCTCAGATGGTTAGAGCGTCGGATTCATAACCCGGAGGTCACGAGTTCAACTCTCGTTCCCGCTACAAAAAAAGACTTATTGTTTCAAACAATAGGTTTTTTTTGTTTTTAAAATAATTCACTTTTAAGACTTGAATTAAACTTTTTCTTAGTTTTCTTGTTAAAGCTTTTGATAACAAAAAAATACGGATGCGAATAAAATTTCTACTATTTATCTCATTGTTGATAACATCAACTTTGATTTCAACTCATGCTCAAACATTCAAAAAAGTTCCCAAACAATACAGTCTTGAAATCGGTCCACGCAACCTTTTCTCACACCGTAACATCACCCTCAACAACTCGCTGGGATTCGGAGGATTATTCGATTATGCCTGGCAACTGAGTGGATTCGACGGTAAAAAAAATAAATCATTTATTTCCGTACCGATGGGTTACACCGTCCTACCCGGAAATGATGCGTCAACAGAACGCATCTCCATGCTAAATTACGGCTGGACTGTGCGCCATGAATTATCACGCAACAAGAAAATTACACCATTTGTTGGTTACGGACTCTTTCTGAATGATTTAAAAATTAAAGGCACTGAGGGTTCTGTTTTCGGTCATCAGACCGAATTCGACTTCGGATTGAATTTCAACACCCGCACAAGGCTGAAATACTTTGTCAAGTTGCAATACAGCTATACTTCCTATCCCCAATTCAACGAACCCCAACGGATTAAGTTGCATTATGCTGATTTAAGATTAGGGGTGAGATTTTAAATACAATGTGGCGATATTGACCTGCTGATAGAATCTCATACTGATTATTATACGTTCAGAAATTGCGATCAATTAGAAATAAACTTTCACATGAATATCCTTTCAATACAAAAGAAATTGTAGCCGGTCTGAATGAACTGTATCTTAATTTTCATATCCTGTTAGAAACCTGGAATCATACGGAAACATTTAGGAAGAAAAAGTTCGGGTACTTGATGTAAATTGCACAATTTTATTATCTTTGTCCTGATTTTACAAAGGGAATGGAACTTCCCTGTTATAAACCGCTGATTAAGCAGCTAATAGTTCCTGTTTTAACTGTAATCCCCCGATTACAGGGTACAGGTTATTAAACTATTCAGGTGTTTTCGGTGGTTTTTTGTTTTATAAATTTCTTTAATTGATTTAATATGTTAACAAGTCTGGCGTACATTTTTCTTTCGGGACTTCTCTTAGGTTACATCTTCAACAAATTAAGATTACCGGCTTTGCTTGGCATGCTGATTACCGGTATTGTATTAGGACCTTATGCTTTAAACCTGATAGATTCCTCTTTGCTTTCCATTTCAACAGAGTTAAGACAAACAGCACTGGTCATCATTCTGTTGCGGGCTGGACTGGCGCTTGATATCAACGATCTTAAAAAGGTCGGAAGACCGGCTATTCTGATGAGTTTCGTGCCTGCCTTGTTTGAAATCGGTGGAATGATGCTGATAGCACCACCATTACTTGGAATAAACTTGCTTGAAGCCGCGATTATGGGCTCCGTAATCGCAGCAGTTTCACCAGCCGTGATCGTCCCCAAGATGCTTTACCTGATGGAAAATAAAATCGGCACTAAAAAGGGCATTCCCCAGATGATCATGGCTGGCGGATCGGTTGATGATGTTTTCGTCATCGTACTTTTCACCGCTTTTACGACTCTCGCGCTTGGTGGAGAAGTATCAACTTCCAGCTTTATGCAAATTCCGGTCTCTATCATAACAGGACTGGCACTCGGCATCCTCGTGGGTTGGGCACTTACTACCTATTTCAAGAAGTATCACATGCGGGACTCTATCAAACTGCTCATCATCATGAGTTTCGCTTTTTTGTTTTTAACGCTCGAGTCCTGGTTGAAAGGGATGCTTCCTATTTCCGGTTTATTGGCTGTTATGGCCATGGGTGCAACGATTCTACAGACTTACCCTTTATTGGCCCACCGCATCTCTCCAAAGTTCTCCAAACTCTGGGTAGCTGCCGAAATCATCCTGTTTGTGTTGGTCGGCGCAACGGTTGATATCCGGTTTGCGCTGAAAGCCGGTCCGCTGATGATTGCACTTTTGATGTTGGTATTGCTTTTCAGAATGGCGGGTGTATATTTCTCAACTGCCAAAACAAAACTGAATCAGAAAGAGCGCTTATTCAGTATGATTGCCTACATCCCCAAAGCTACCGTGCAGGCAGCCATCGGTTCGCTACCACTGGCGATGGGACTTTCCTGCGGCAACATCGTGCTGACTGCGGCGGTATTGGCTATTTTGATTACGGCACCCATGGGAGCTTTTGCGATTGATATGAGCTATAAGAAATTACTATTAACCCAAAAAGAAACATCAGAAAGGAAACACATTCCTTCTGATGAAGTTGGTGGACTGTGATTCCCGATTTATTTTTGTATCTTTGCGCTATAAAAATACTTTCCATGAAATTTGAGGAACTACCGCTTTGTCAGTCTGTACAGGACGGACTGGAAGCGATGAATTTTAAAGAAACCACCCCTGTACAGGAACAAACCATACCGGTTATTTTAGAAAAAAAAGATGTGATTGCCTGCGCCCAGACAGGCACAGGAAAAACAGCTGCCTTCATATTACCCTTATTGCACAACCTGCAATCGGAGAAACATGCCGAAGATAAAATCAACGCCATCATCATGGCGCCTACACGCGAACTGGCACAGCAAATCGACCAGCAAATGGAAGGGTTCTCGTATTTTACACCCTTCTCATCCGTAGCTGTTTACGGAGGAAACGATGCACAAGCCTGGGATGTACAAAAACACGGACTCCAAAAAGGGGCTGATGTGGTCATCGCCACTCCCG
>JAQWCZ010000226.1 GCA_028705705.1 Paludibacter sp. | reverse complement strand
TGCCACAATGTGGGCATTTTCCTGTGATATAGCGATCGGCGAGGAACTGATTGGCCGTTTCGTCGAAATACTGTTCAGAACTTTGTTCGATAAATCCACCTTTTTCGTAGATTGTTTTGAAAATTTCAGAAGCAAGTTCTTTGTGTGTTGATGAAGTCGTCCTGGAATAAACATCGAATGAAATTCCAAAATCTTCAAAAGACTTTTTAATAAGATTATGATAACGATCGACAATGTCTTGTGGCGTTACGCCTTCTTTTTTTGCTTTTATCGTGATGGGTACTCCATGTTCATCAGATCCTCCGATAAACAACACCTCTTCTCCTTTCAGACGAAGATAACGGACATAAATATCAGCAGGCACATATACCCCCGCCAGGTGACCGATATGCACCGGACCATTTGCATAAGGCAGGGCTGATGTAATTGTAGTACGCTTAAACTCTTTCATATTATACTTTTAACAGACGGCAAAAATACAAAAAAAAGCAGAACATGGTTTGATTGCATGCATTATTTGTAAATGATTATTCGAAAATCCTAAAGAAAAATGAAAGATTGACCATGTTTTGTTCTTTCAATATCAGAGAAAAGTTGATGAATTTCGCAAATTAAACTAAAAAAATGCTCAATTAACAAGCTTAAATTGAAAAGAATCCCTGAAAAGTGTTAAAATTATGTTATAAAGCACGTTTTTAAATATTATTATTTGCACGATTAGATTAAATGCTTTATCTTTGCATCGTGATTTTTTCATAGTATTAGATTTAAGGTTAACAAAAAAAGATTGGGTTGTCGTGATGACAGCCCTTCTTGCTTTTTATACACCAGCTAAATAATTAAAACAAATTTGACCATTTGTTATTAGCAACTTATTTTTCTGCTCTCCGTTTTCAGTTTCCCGCATATTAAGGTATCGAATACTGTTTCATCTCAGCCCGTAATTTTTTAGTCTTTCCGCCCGTTACTTCATCCATCAGTTTCCAGAAACGTTCCCCGTGATTCATTTCCCGGGTATGACAAAGTTCGTGAAGAATTACATAGTCGGCTAAATGAGCAGGTAATAGCATTAGGTAAAACGACAAATTGATGTTTTGTTTTTTTGAACAACTGCCCCAGCGTGTTTTGCTTGATTGGATTTTTACGCCAGAATATTTAAATCCGTACTGATTCGCCAGTACTTTTACCTGATCGGGGAGGATTCTTTTGGCTTCTTTTTTCAGAAAGTAATTGATACCGTTCCAGCATGCCTCCTGTACCTGCGGAGAATTTATATCAGCTTCTTCGGGTACTTCTATCCATAAAAAACCATCTTTCAAACTAAAAAACACATCAGAACGCTTCGCATATTTTGATTTGATACAAAATGTATGTGTGTTGATTTCTTTTTCTGTTGTAATACGGGTGTTGACACGTTTTGCCCGGATACGTGCCTGTTTCGATAAAATCGTATTTTGATTCTTCAGAATAAAACGGGTTGCTTCAATTTCACTACTGCGATATGGTAAACTGATCCGCAGTCCATCAGACAAAATTTTAACCGTGATGCGGCTGGCACGGTTTCTTCTTATAAATTCTACTTTTCCGAAAACATTCAATTCGCGCATGAAATTTAAACTTAATTAGATGCAAAAATAACTTATTATAGACAAAATCTCTGCATTTATGGTTAACTTTGTGTCCAATAATTCATTTAATATGATACAAGC
Source organism: Paludibacter sp. (assembly GCA_028705705.1). Lineage (GTDB taxonomy): Bacteria > Bacteroidota > Bacteroidia > Bacteroidales > Paludibacteraceae > Paludibacter. The sequence goes on along the minus strand of JAQWCZ010000226.1, from coordinate 2,365 downwards.
AACCAATATTCACAAGAGCTTCGATGAACTCGAAGTGCTGAAAGGCGTGAATTTATATGTAAAGGCTGGCGAAATTGTTTCAATTGTAGGTCCAAGTGGCGCAGGGAAAACAACTTTATTACAAATTCTTGGAACACTTGATAAACCCAATCAGGGTGTAGTGCAAGTTGATGGACAGGATGTTGGACGGATGAATGAACAACAACAGGCTGCATTCAGAAACCGGCAAATTGGTTTTATCTTTCAGTTTCATCAACTGTTACCAGAATTTACAGCACTTGAAAATGTGATGATACCAGCCTTGATTGCCAATCAGGACAACAAAAAGGCAAAACAAAAAGCAGAAGAATTGCTTCATTATCTGCAACTAAGCGACCGGCTTGAACATAAACCATCGGAACTATCGGGAGGTGAAAAACAGCGCGTTGCGGTTGCACGTGCTCTGATTAACAATCCCAAAATTATTTTAGCTGACGAGCCATCAGGAAGTCTAGATACTAAAAACAAAGAAGAGTTGCATAAGTTACTGTTCGATCTGAGGGAAAAGTTTGGACTAACTATCGTAATTGTGACACACGATAAAGAGTTAGCAGCCTTGTCGGATAGAGTAATAGAAATGAAAGATGGTTTGACTTTGTAGCCCCGCCGAGAATCGAACTCGAATTTAAAGTTTAGGAAACTTCCGTTCTATCCATTGAACTACAGGGCCAACTTTAAAAAAGTGATGCAAAAGTACAATAATTATGGCAAAATCCAAAAATAAATTTTTTGTGGTATGGGATGGTAAAGAACCCGGGATATACAAGTCGTGGGAGGAGTGCAAGCAACAGATACACGGATATGCCGGTGCTAAATACAAAGCATTTGAAACCGAAGCTGAAGCTAAAGAAGCCATGCTTTCCCCATGTTGGGATTATATTGGCAAAAATGCCAAAGTCAAACAACCGGATCTTAAGCTTTTCGAACAATACGGAAAGCCAATAATGGATAGTCTATCAGTAGATGCAGCTTGTAGTGGAAATCCTGGTTTGATGGAATATCAGGGGGTTTACACCAAAACCGGAGAAGTCGTGTTTAAACAAGGCCCGTTTGAAGATGGGACAAATAATATCGGAGAGTTTTTGGCTCTTGTACATGGCTTAGCACTTTTAAAACAAAAAAATCTGTCAATGCCCGTTTATACTGACAGCAAAACAGCTCAAGCCTGGGTTAGAAAGAAGAAAGCCAAAACTGAACTTGAAAGAACTACGTCAAATGAAATACTATTTGAACTTATTGCCAGGGCTGAAAAATGGTTGGTAGAAAATGAATATTCAACCGAAATATTAAAATGGCATACCGAAGCATGGGGAGAAATTCCGGCAGATTTCGGAAGGAAATAGATCTGTTTACTACACTAAATTTATCCGATTAATATAAAACCATATAAGTCATATAAGTTCACCTTAGTTATTACATTAACTATGTTTTCTAATGTGACTAATGTGGTTCAATATTAACTTGCTATGATATTAGTTAATGACTAATTTATTTGATAAACTTTTTAACAAACGGAATTTTGTTCAATGGTAAATCATGTTTAAACAGATAAACCATAAAAATCACGAGCAGAACCGTCTTTATTGAAAAATTCAAGATCGGGAATGGAGTGTTGACAAACATGCTGATGATGTATAGTCCAATCGCTAATGCAGTATAAATTGCTATAGATTTCAAATTATAATTGATCGGCATGTATTTCTGACCATAAAAATAAGAAATCAACATCATCACGAAATAACACACAAATGCAGCCCAGGCAGAAGCCATATAACTGAATATAGGAACAAAAATGATATTGATAGCTATGGTTATTACCGCACCGATGACAGAAAACCATGCACCATACATTGTTTTATCGGTAAGCTTGTACCATAAAGATAAATTGAAGAAAACTCCCTGAAAAATATAAGAAAATAAAACAATGGGAATCACCCTTAACCCTGCCCAATAATCTTTATGAATGACAAATTTAAAAATATCCAGATAAAACACCATTCCCAAAAATATGAGTAAGGAAAAGATGATGAAGAATTTCATGGCATCTGCATAAGCTTCCTTACTATTTTTATCTTTATGTTGGGCGAAAATGAATGGTTCATAAGCATAGCGAAATGCCTGTGTAAACATCATCATTACCATGGATATTTTAAAACAAGCTGAATAAATCCCCAGTTCTGATTTTGCTAATTCAGGATCTTCGATTAAAAAAGGAAAAATGATTTTATCGAGTGTTTGGTTCATAATTCCTGCGACGCCAAGAATTAATAAAGGCAATGAATAACGCAGAATTTGTTTCAGTAAAGGAAAATCAATTTTGAATTCA